>NZ_LGSU01000405.1 GCF_002260545.1 Hydrocoleum sp. CS-953
CAGGGAACAGGGAACAGGGAACAGGGAACAGTGGGAAAAGTGTTTCCGTGGTCTTTGATTCATCATCAGTCTATGTCCTAATCGCCCTGGCTGTTGCTATAAATCATAGATTCATAGCTACTCTACTCAGAGGGTTAAAAATTGTTACACCTTTCCGGTTTAGTAATAAATGGTAGTGCGTCAAGGAAGTGTGGGAAGTGTGGTCCGGGTGGTCCGTGTGGGGAGACACTCGAAAGTAGGAGAAATAATTGTACCTGTATCTTTTTGGGAAGTGTCTGCCTTTCGTGCTAACTTTTTAGTCTCAAAGGCTAAAAAATTTGCACTTTTTTCGCGACCATGTGGGCGCTCAACCTTTATATATCAGTGCTTTTAGATTATATTGGCCACCCCTACGCGACTTATCCGACATTTTACTGATGCACAACCTAATAAATAATGACAAAAATAGGTTATTTTGCGTAAGTCTTAATACTGATAACATAAAGCTAATAAGTAGGACGACGAGAGTATCAAGGTTCGATTATATAGTCTTTATGAATATTTTCCAGTTTTGTATCGGTATCTTGGAACAGGTATGTAATAACTAACTCTACGCTACAATGTTTGCAGAGTTAACTTCCTACTTAATGTACTAATTATCCATAAAAATCCCTAATTATGATGAATCTCCCAGAATTTTTTAACCAACGTTATCAAGTTAAACAAGAACTAGGTTGCAATCAAACTGGAGGTCGAATTACTTATCTCACAACTGATACTACCACCGAGACACCCGTTGTCACAAAACAATATCAATTTGCCAATTGGGCAGAATACGAAAGTTATTATAGAGAAATTGAACTGCTACAACAACTAAATCATCCTAGTATTCCCCGTTATCTTGATTCATTTGAGACAGAAAATGGCTTTTGCTTAGTCCAAGAGTACAAAAATGCTGCCTCTCTTGCCCAAACTCAATTTTGGACAGTAGCAGAAATCAAACAAATTGCTCAAGAAGTATTAGAAGTTTTAGTTTACCTACAACAGCAAGTACCGCCAATTATTCATCGGGATATTAAACCAGAAAATATCTTAGTTGAACGAAATGGTACTCAACTAAAAGTTTACTTAGTAGATTTTGGGTTTGCCCGCAGTGGGTATGGCAATGTAGCAGTTAGTAGTGCAGTCAAAGGTACTCTAGGATTTATGCCACCGGAACAGTTGTTTAACCGGGAACTAACAGAAGCATCAGATTTATACAGTTTAGGTGCAACTTTAATCTGTTTGTTAACCAATACAAAATCTAGCGATATTGGTAAGCTAATCAATGATAACTATCGAATTAATTTCAAAAAATTACTGCCGAAAGTTGAACCAGCATTTATTAATTGGCTAGAAAAAATGGTGGAACCAAACCTAAAATCTCGCTTTCCCAATGCTGAAATTGCTCTCAAAAAGCTTAACTCTCTTGGTAATTCAGAAAATACAACAACTCAAAAAATACAATTTGGGACTCAAAAACCCAAGAAAATATTTACCGGAGCAGCAACAATTGGTCTATGTCTCATAGCACTTTATAGTACCATTGCAGCACTAACAACCTGGGGTGAAAATAAATGGTTAAGAACTCGACACCAAGTAGAAGTATCTCGTTCAAATGGGAGAAAACAACATTTGCAACAAGTGCTATTACAAACAGGTCAGTGTCCTCGGTGTAACTTAAGTAATGTTAATTTAGCCTATGCTAACTTGAAGAATGTTAATCTCAAAGATGCTACTCTAGATGGTGCCGACCTCAATAATTCCGTTCTCAAAAATGCAGAACTATGGAAAGCAAGTTTGGCAGGAATTAATTTGTCAAATGCTAACTTATCAGATGCTGATTTCAGAGGTGCTAAACTTAGGTACGCAGATTTACACTCTGCAAATCTCTGGGGGGCAAATTTAGGATATGCTAATCTTTGGGATGCTAACCTCAATAAAGCAAATCTCCAATATACTAATTTTTGGGGTGCTAATTTAGGTTATGCCAAGTTAGAAAATGCTAACCTCAAAAATTCTAATCTTTGGGGAGCTAATTTATTTAGAGCTGAGTTAGAGAATGCCAACTTGGAAAATGCTAATTTGGAAAATGCTCAGTTGGATGGTGTTAACCTCAAGGGAGCGACATTAAAACAAGCTAATCTAAAAGATACTATACTCTCCGCGCACAAAGGTCATAGCTATCGCAGTATTAATTTAGAGAATGCTGACCTAGAAGGTGCTAATCTCGAAGGGAGTCATCTAGAAAATGCTAATCTATTAGGTGCTTATTTGAAGGATGCTAACCTTAGTGAAGCTTCTCTCGAAGGTGCTGACTTACGGGGTGCAAATCTTACTAATGCTAACCTTAGCAAAGCTTATTTACGGGGTGCAAATCTTCGTGGTGTCAACCTTCGCGGTGCAAAATTGGAGAGTGCCAACTTCCGAGATACTGACCTCAAAGGTGCAATCATGCCAGATGGTAGTATTCATCCTTAGGTGGTGGTGCATAGTAATGGTAGAGAGAATGTGGGGAGTGTGGGGAGTGTGGGAAGAAATTAAAAAATATATATCTTCACCATTACAATGCAGGAATACCCATCCTTAAATTACTAATATAGCAATTGCCAAAAAGCATGAGGCACAAAATTCGTTTTTTTTGGGAGTAGTAATTAGGGTTTTGTGGGAATAGAAAATCAGAAAAACAACTTTACCTCAGTAACTTGAGAAACGCTATAAAAGGAAGAATTTATATCATTTCTCAAAAACTTTTCTACATTTTATTGAGCAGGGGAATAGGGGAGTGAGAGAGTAGGGGAGAAGTAAAAATATGAATAATTAACGCTAACTACCTAATAATTATCAAAAAAGTTCCATGCGCCTGTGTTAATTACTTAATAATTTAAGTGCTACTGAGGATTCTCACCACAAACTAAAATTACGCAGGCATTTTTGTTAAAGTTTAATCATTTCATATTTCTATTTTAACCAACTCCTACAT
>NZ_LGSU01000406.1 GCF_002260545.1 Hydrocoleum sp. CS-953
TTATTATTGTGTTTACTCCTCCCCACACTCCCCACACTCCCCACACTTTCCCAACCAATCAGATATAGAAATATTTTTGAGAAATGGTATTATATAGCTATGATTAATTTTTTGTCTATAATTTAAGTAGATAAATTAATTAAGTCTGAGGTAATGTTATGATTCCAANTCCCCACACTCCCCACACTCCCCACACTTTCCCAACCAATCAGATATAGAAATATTTTTGAGAAATGGTATTATATAGCTATGATTAATTTTTTGTCTATAATTTAAGTAGATAAATTAATTAAGTCTGAGGTAATGTTATGATTCCAAATCCTGCGATAATGACAGCCGTGGAAAATTTTGGCTACCGCGTTACTGTGGGAGATGTAGCAGCTAAAGCTGGATTAGATGTGAAAGTGGCAGAACAGGGATTATTAGCTTTAGCTACAGATGCTGGTGGTCATTTACAAGTATCAGAATCAGGGGAAATTGCTTATTTATTTCCTAATAATTTTAGAGATGTTTTACGCAATAAATTCTGGCGCTTAAGATTAAGAGAATGGTGGGAAAAAGTTTGGCGGATATTGTTTTATTTAATCAGAATTTCTTTTGGGATTTTGTTAATACTTTCTTTGGTAATTATCATGGTTGCTATTACCATTATTGTTATTTCAATTAATTCTAGCAGTGAACAAAATGACTCAGGTGGTGGGGGTAATAATTCGGGTGGTGGAATGGTATTTTTCCCCCGGTTTGGATTTAATCCTTTTTGGTTTTGGTGGTTTGATTGGGGATATTATGATGAACCTTATAGATATCAACGACAAAGAGAAAGAAAAAGACAAAAATCTCGAACTTCAGATAAAGAAAATGAGATGAATTTTTTGGAGGCTGTCTTTTCTTTTCTATTTGGAGATGGAAACCCTAATTACAATTTAGATGAGCAACGTTGGCAGGCGATCGCTACTGTAATTAAGAATAATCAAGGGGCGGTAGTTGCGGAACAAATTGCTCCTTATTTGGATGATTTAGGAAAAGGATATGCTCTGGAATATGAGGAGTATATTTTACCAGTATTAATTCGTTTTAATGGTCGTCCGGAAGTTAGTCCTGATGGTCAAATTGTGTATCATTTTCCTGAGTTACAAACAACAGCAAAAGAGTGGTATTCTCAACCTGTTTCTGCTTATTTGAAGGAAAAACTTTGGCGTTTTAGCGAGGCAAATTCTGGTCAAATAATGTTAGCAACTGGATTAGGTGCTGTTAATTGTGTTGGTGCTTTAGTTTTGGGTTCGTTGTTAAAAGATGGTACAGTTGTAGCTCAGATTGGAGGGTTTATTGCTTTTGTTGAAGTGATTTATCCTGTATTGCTGGCTTATGGTGTAAGTTTTTTAGTATTGCCATTAATTCGTTATTTTTGGGTACAATGGCGTAATGGTAAAGTTGATAAACGGAATCAACAAAGGCAAAACAGAGCTGTTGCTTTAAACCAGGCTAATAATCTATTAAGTCAGAAAATTGAGTATGCTAGAGAATTTGCTAAAGAAACGATTCTTAGTAATCAAGATTTAGCATATACAACGGAAAAGAATGTGCTAGATCAGGAAGCTGAACAGTCAGATAAAATTGATGCTGAATNGCGTAATGGTAAAGTTGATAAACGGAATCAACAAAGGCAAAACAGAGCTGTTGCTTTAAACCAGGCTAATAATCTATTAAGTCAGAAAATTGAGTATGCTAGAGAATTTGCTAAAGAAACGATTCTTAGTAATCAAGATTTAGCATATACAACGGAAAAGAATGTGCTAGATCAGGAAGCTGAACAGTCAGATAAAATTGATGCTGAATGGCAAAGAAGATTGAATCAATCAGATAGTTAAAATATTAGTTAAATTTGTCAAACATTCATAATTTATATTGGTAAGCATTTTATTCTAGTTTTAGATAAAAGCTTTATTAATTGAATTAAATTTCATTCAATTCAATCTTACTATAAAAGCCGAATTTAAAGGCTATATTCATTTATAGCAAGTCCTTAAGGTTTAGATATTATTGCTGTTTGCGTAGCATTCCGCAGGAAGAACTGACCGCTAATAGCTAAATGCTTACTTATATTGTCATTTTAGGACGTTTAAATATAAGGTAATTATTGTCAGATTTTGAGTTATGGCTAAAAGCTACTAATTCCCATCCTTCATTACCCAAATAATTAACTAATTCGTATAATGTTTTATCTTTCCATTGTCGCCATTCTTTGCCGTTTATGTATATGGTAATCAGCTTATCCCCAAAAGGATAAGGGCTTGCTTCTGCTAAGAGATATTCCCACTTTTGCATTTGTTATCTAAAAATATGGAACCATTTATGGGAGAATTTTTCAGGAGTGCGGGGGCAGAGGTAATATTATCGTAATTATTAGTTTGCTTATTAGCTGTCAGGTTTTTTTATCCCTAATATTACATTGGTTTCAAGACTGTTTAATCTTAGGGGTTTGCTGAAAAAGTCTTATGGATGAGGGTAGGAGTCCTAGGGGTGATTCGCGTTTCAGCTATCGCCGACATGAATGGGGAGCATTCCGTAGGAAATCACCCGTACAGGAGAAATGAGAATTACAGAGGATGTAGTCGGATATATTTGTCCCTCAATTGTTCCACCCTTGTCTACTCAAAATCCTCACATTTTCAGCCTTTTGGGAGTAAAAACCTTGCACTTTTTTAGCATACGCAAAGGCTAAAGCCTTTATCTGTCAATACTTTTATATTTAATCAGCCAGCCCTAGTTAATTAATATGCCAAATCCTAACTCTTATATAGCATTTTTATTTGAGATGTAAACTCAATCTCCTTATTTAGTAATTCTTTTAGCACTCTAGATATTTACGAATCATTTAAAAACACTATAGCAATTCCCAAAAAGCGTGAGGTACAAAATTTTAGGTTTGAGGGAACACTTAACTGGGAACAGGGAAGAAAAAGACAAAAATACAACTGTACGTCATAAGCTTGGGAAACGCTA
>NZ_LGSU01000407.1 GCF_002260545.1 Hydrocoleum sp. CS-953
TTGCTTCTGTCATTGCTAGGTTAACTGGTAGTTGGATGAATTGGAAGCGATCGCCTTTTCCACCTGCTATCTGTTGCGCAATAGATTTAAAAATTGCTCCGAAAAGTCGTGAGGTTTACAGTTCAGGGAACATAACTTAGACTTAATCTTTAACTTTAACTACCTACTCTGTAGTTGATCTTATTTATGACTCTATAGCGTTTTCAAATGAGATATGAAACAAAATGACCATTTCTCATAGCCCGAAAAATACCCAGAGAGATTTCAGACAATTACCTATTCCCATATCCGGTGTTTCCTTTTGTCATGAATCCTAGTTTATATCTCATTTGGAAATACTATAGCTTTTTCGGCATAATTTTGGTTAATAACCGNCTCATAGCCCGAAAAATACCCAGAGAGATTTCAGACAATTACCTATTCCCATATCCGGTGTTTCCTTTTGTCATGAATCCTAGTTTATATCTCATTTGGAAATACTATAGCTTAAATTAATTTCTAGTCATTTCCTATTTTATTCTTGAAATTAGAATATAATAGAAGTTTGCAGTGAAAATTTTACAATTACAGTCATGGCCAAAAAATTACAGGTAGTCTTGAATCAAGATATTAACAAGTTGGGAAAATCGGGGGATGTAGTAGAGGTAGCTCCTGGTTATGCCCGTAACTATTTGATTCCTAAGAAAATTGCTTTTCGTACTACTCCAGGTGTTCTTAAACAAGTAGAACGTCGTAAAGAACTAGAACGACAAAGACAAATAGAATTGAAGCAAGCAGCAGAAACTCAAAAGACTGCTTTGGAAACAGTAGGTCGCTTCAAAATTGCTAAACAAGTGGGTGAAAATGATGCAATTTTTGGTACGGTTACTGATAGAGAATTGGTGGAAGTAATTAAGGAAAATACTGGTCAAGAAATTGATAGACGTGGTGTTACTTTGCCAGAAATTAGCAAGGTTGGTTTCTACAAAGCTGAAATTAAACTTCATCCAGAGGTAACTGCTGAAGTGGAGGTTCAAGTTGTAGGTAGTTAACAGTTACACAGTTATCAGTTATCAGTTATCAGTTATCGGTTGAACTGGAAATACGAATAACTGATATCTGATTGACCTAATTTTATTAAAAATATTAGCTGTTGAATGAAATTTTTTACTTTTATTACTTATTCCNTTAAAAAATTGAAGTAGTCAGACAAAATTATTTTTTACGCGCTTCACTACAAAAATTACTCCTATATATTCACATCAAAATATGAAATTTATTTAACTTAAGTATTCAGCCGTCAGCTAAAAGCTCTTGTTTTTGGTTTTAAATTTAAACTCCACCATTAAGACTATAATTTATAAACATCTTTCTTAATATAAAACTCTATAGTCATTTCAAATAAGGATGGAACACTTTTTCTGCTGAAACTCTCTTATAGCAAGAAATACTTGTCTCAATCTAAATTAAAATGAGTATATATATAGATAGCTTTAACAGCTATATATTATTGCTAATAGCTGAATACTTACCATTTAACCCAAATATTTAGATAAACTATAAATGCAAAGCGATCGCCTACCTCCCCAAAATATTGAGGCAGAAGAAGCTATTTTAGGTGGTATTCTTCTCGACCCAGAAGCCATTAATCGAGTAACAGAATTGTTACGCCCGGAATTTTTTGCCATTCAAGCTCATCAAATTATTTATAAAGCAATGTGGCAACTATATAATCAGGGTAAACCTACAGATTTAATGACTGTTACCAGTTGGCTTGTGGATAATAATCTATTGGAAAAAATTGGTGGGCAAGTCAAAATAGTTCAACTTTTAGAAAGAACTGTTTCTGCGGTTAACATCGATCAATATGCTGCTTTAGTTGTTGATAAATTTATTCGACGAAAATTAATTCAAGCTGGAAATGAAATTTTTGATTTAGGCTTTCAAACTGCGACTAAATTAGAAACTATTCTTGACCAAGCAGAACAAAAGATTTTTGCTCTGACTCAGGATAAACCACAACAAGATTTAGTTCCTATTTCTGAGACTTTAATTGATACTTTTCAGGAGATTGAAGATAGAAATGAAGGGGTTGCTTTACCTGGTCTTGCTTGTGGTTTTTACGATTTAGATGCAATGACTGGAGGTTTTCAAAGGTCTGATTTGATTATTGTGGCTGGTAGACCTTCTATGGGAAAATGTGCTGCTTATGATACTTTGGTTTTGCAAAAAGATGGCAGTTTAGTTACTTTGGCAGAGGTTTATAAAAGGCAGGAAGTAGAATTATTAACTTTGGGAAAAAATAGGAAGTTTTATCTGACTAAACCTAGTGCTTTTGTTGATGATGGAATTAAACCTGTATTTAGAGTAACGACAAAATTAGGAAGATTTGTAGAGACGACAATTACTCATCCTTTTTTGACGGTTGATGGTTGGAAACCTTTGGCAAAATTGCAGGTAGGGGAAAAAATAGCTGTACCGCGTCGGTTAGATATTTTTGGTAATGAAACTATTCCAGAAAGTGAGTTTTCTGACCTGATTGATTCTGAGAATTTATGTCTATTTCCTCTTGTCTTTAAATTGGAAAAGTCGCAACTAGCTTTATTTATTAGATATTTATTTTCCTGTGATGGATGGGTAAAAATATCTGAGAGTGGGGAAGCATGTTTTGGTTATTCAGCAGTTAGTGAAAAATTGGTTAGACAAGTACAACATATTTTGCTTAGGTTTGGAATTGTTGGTGGTATTGAAAACCTTGAAGACAAGAGAAGTGGAAAAATAAAGGTTGATAAAAATTTATGGCATTTGAAAATTACTGATGCTTTATCTCAGAAAAATTTTATTGTAGATATTGGTGGCTTTGATTCTAAAAATTTTGATTTTGACTCTAGCTGGTTAAAGTTAATGACAGAAAATAATTTCTTGGATCAGCAATTAGAAAAGACGGAAATTTTCTGGGATGAATTGGTGAGTCTGATGGCAAATTTTGCCGAATCTAAACATAGTTCAGTAAATAGTAGAAGGGGAAAAA
>NZ_LGSU01000408.1 GCF_002260545.1 Hydrocoleum sp. CS-953
CTACTCCCCTGCTCTGAAATAGATAAAGTTTTTGAGAAATGGTATTATTGGTGTCGGGGTAAGTTAAGGTATAAGATTTTGAGAGTAAATTGGATAAAAATTAAAATTATAAAAGGTAGAAAAAATGAGTAAATCAATAGTAGTTAAACAACTGGTTGCCCAGGAAATTACATCACATAATTTTCAACCTTTTGGGCAAGTAATTTGGGCTGGGGAAGATGGCAAAAAATATGACCAAGATGATGCTCAATTAAGTTTAGAAAATGGTACACCAAGATTCTATATTATGCAGTTGAAGAAAAGAGGTCGAAAGTTTACAAAAATTACTCGTCATGTACAATGTACTCAATGTTTAGGTTCTCTAGAAGGAAAGGAATGGTTAATGGCAGTTGCTCCACCTTGTCTAGAAGAGGCACCTAAATTAGAGGATGTAGTTGCTTTTAAAATTCCCGGAAATTGTTTTATTAAATTAGATGTGAGAACCTGGCACGCAGGACCTTATTTTGAGCAAGATTTTGTGGATTTTTACAACCTGGAATTAAGTGATACAAATGTTGTGGATCATTTTACTCACGACTTTGCTAAAAGTCATAATTTAGAGTTAGAAATTGTTTGACTATAGCACGGAATAATCAACAGGTAATAGTGATGCAACCTTGCATCGGCAACGGACGTAAGGGAACGCGCACTGAGATAGGTAAAAGTGGGAAAAAGATTTCTTACAAGATTTATCATTAGTATATGTTCTAACTCCTCTGACTGTTGCTATATATTTCTTAAAAAGAATTAGGAAAAAGAGTTAAATAAGTTGCATTTTTTATAGAGGTTTCAATCACACTACCTGAATTGAGAACATTGATTGATGCTTTTGACAGGAGTATACTTGCTCCTGTGTTTTCTGCTGCCAACAGAACTCTCAAGTTAACCAACAATAATTGTGTCGCTCACTTTTTTGATGTTCTATAGAATTAATTTGTTTAATTTGTGGGTTCAAATTCTGATGATAATTCATGTATCTTTCTGTGCTACATTATGAAGTGCGGAATGTGGGATCTAAATATTTAACCAGCTTCAGCAATTAACAATGTTCATGTGACGAAGTGCCGATACAATTAATAATTACCCTTTCTTAAAACGGATGGGATTTACTAAAAGGAAAATTTTTGATTTATCCCCTTAAAAGGGGGAGGATTTCAACCTAAAATTATTGAATAAATAATTAATTGACTATCAACTATTAATTATTAATTAATATTCGGTAAGTGATGGGTTTCAACTCTAGTAAAAATTCATCCTACCAATTACCAATGCCCAAATTTTCAAGTTGGGCAAAAACTTTCAGACGAAATTGCTCAAGTTGTTCTTCAGTTAAAATATTTGCCATTTGTTGGCGTGATGACTGTATGATTGCCCGCATTTGAGTTTTTTGCTTTTCAGAGAGATTTAACTGCTTAATTGCTTCTAGTTTTCCTTGACTTTGTGAAGTTAAAATTTGAAATTGTTCCTGTTGTTCAGGAGTGAGAATATTTTGAATTTGAGCTTTGGTTTGTGCCCTAATTTCTTCCCACTGAGTTTTTTCTTCAGGAGTCAGATTCAAAGAGTCAAGTTGGGCAACAATTCTCTGACGAAATTGCTCAAGTTGTTCTTGAGGTAAAATATTTGCTATTTGTTGGCGTAATGACTGTATGATTTGGCGCATTTGAGTTTTTTGCTTTTCAGAAAGATTTAACTGCTTAATTGCTTCTAGTTTTCCTTGACTTTGTGAAGTTAAAATTTTAAATTGTTCCTGTTGTTCGGGAGTGAGAATATTTTGAATTTGAGCTTTAGTTTGTACCCTGATTTCTTCNGTTCTTGAGGTAAAATATTTGCTATTTGTTGGCGTAATGACTGTATGATTTGGCGCATTTGAGTTTTTTGCTTTTCAGAAAGATTTAACTGCTTAATTGCTTCTAGTTTTCCTTGACTTTGTGAAGTTAAAATTTTAAATTGTTCCTGTTGTTCGGGAGTGAGAATATTTTGAATTTGAGCTTTAGTTTGTACCCTGATTTCTTCCCACTGAGTTTTTTGTTCGGGAGTCAGATTCAAAGTTTCAGGTTGGGCAAGAACTCTCAAAGGATTAGCAAAAAGAATGATGGCAATCATGCCAAATAATAGAGCCAAAAAACGACGTTTCATTGTGTTTATTTCCTTTTGATTGAGTGTTTTGTTTACTTATGTTCTATCCTACAAGTCGCTGCTCTCAAATAACCTGAGTTCAAAGTCCTAAATTTCTCTAGGACTTTAGTCCTGGAATAGACATCTCTAGAAAAGAGGAAGCAGGCAGAAATCATCAATGATTTATACCTGATAATTGATTTTATTTTTTATACTGGAGATGTCTAACAATCAAGACAGACTTGAGAAGGCATACTTTGATTTTTCTTACTTTTACAGCATATTTCGGTCAAATGATGTACAGAGTAAATAGTGAAAATCTTGTAGTACCTGCATCTTGACCGCGAGGGTTTACCTCACAGGCAACGGGAAGCGTTGTAACTTTTAAATTTTGACTTTTATTCGCGGATTCGTCTTCTAATTTGTCTTTGTTGACGAACCTGCTGTAGTTGTTCTTCAGTTAAAATATTTGCCATTTGTTGACGTGATGACTGCATGATTTCCCGCATTTGAGTTTTTTGCTGTTCAGAGAGATTTAACTGCCGAATCGCTTCTCGTTTTTTTTGACCTTGTGAAGTTAAAGTTTCCAACTCTTCCTGCTGTTCAGGAGTGAGAATATTTTGAATTTCAGCTTTGGTTTGTGCCCTAATTTCTTCCCACTCAGCTTTTTGCTCCAGAGTCAGATTCAAATTTTCAGGTTGAGCAAGAACTTTCAGGGGATTAGCAAAAATAATGGTAGCAGTAACGCCAAATAATATAGCTAAAGAACAACGTTTCATTGTATTTATTTGCAATTATTTTGTTTGATTGAGTGTTTACTTATGTTCTATCCTACAAGTCGCTGCTCTCAAATAACCT
>NZ_LGSU01000409.1 GCF_002260545.1 Hydrocoleum sp. CS-953
GAAATTGCTGGAGAAAAGGTTTTTGTATTGTCATTTTGGCAAGCTCGCGAATCTGACTGGTGCAAGCGACCGTTTTTTGCTGGTTTCGAAAAAGATGTCCGAAAAGTATTATTTTGCTACTGAATGTCAAACAGTAACAACAAATTTGCCAGGATTTTTATGAATTATTTAGTTTAGATTTAACTTATGTTCGGCTATATTATATCATAAGCATAATCATTGCGATTAGTTAAAACAAGTATATGAAAGTAATATTATACATCTAGCAACTAGACAGGGATAAAAAGGAGTAAATGCTAATAAAACGGTGGTCAAATGACTGCCGTTCTATTGGTTCCTCGTTTGAGTCTCCCTGATTACAGGATAAAGTTGGCTTAAACAATTCTGAATAGTCAACGTAGCTGAGGCAGGTTTTTCTTAGACAAACAGGACTTATGTATAGGTACTACATATAGAGTAAAAAACTATAACGTTATAGTTTTTAAACTCTACATATATGGTCTATTGGTAATTCCTAACCAATTCACTTTAAAGGTGTCACAAATAGTCTCAGACTTGAAATGTCAAATAATTTCCTCAAATTAATGTATAGTTAAGGTTTTGAGTTTATAAAATCTTACTTTTTAACTTTTAACTTTTGACTTTTGACTTTTGACTTCCGTGCAACGCTATTAGTTGGTAAATCAGCCAATATTCTTTCTCTGACTGCTTAGAGAAGTACAAACTCTATAATGGTCATAATCTCAAAAGCGTAGTAAGTGACCTTAGTTAGTGTGGGTTAGCCAGTTAACAGAATTACTCAATTTTAGGGACTATTCAAAAGCTACTACTTATTATTAATCATTAACAAAAGGATCGATTTGTTTTAGTTCTGTTCTGGTGTCCAAGGATAGATTTGTTTTAGTTTTGTTCTGGTGTCCTTTGTTAGTATTGTTAGGATGAACCTTGTCTTATTTACCAGTTTTAATAATTGCGCTCTATTAGTGGTACTTAGACATACATTGTTATAGGATAAAAATGTCTGTTTGTGTAGCACAAGCTAGGAAAAGTAAATCTAGATAAGGGAATTTAGGTCAATGCCCTAAAAATAACTAAAATCAGTGCTTATTAAGTATTTATCCCTTTTTGACGTAAAAATATTTGCCTGTCTATATTTGAATTTGAGGCTGTTTTCTGCTTATCTAGTAAACAGAGCTGTCTCCTAGTATTTAGTCTGGAAAATTTCTTGTAATTTCTTATTAGGCCAAGTTAATTTCCAGGGAAATATGCCAAAGGAGTAAAAAAAATTCCTAATAATCATGTTTACCTACATCCGGAAGAACCCTTGCTCTATATATAGTAGTTTTTGCAAACATACCCAAAAGTTTTAAAAAACAGAGATGACTCAAGAATTTGATTACGACTTAATAATTATCGGTGCTGGTGTCGGTGGACATGGAGCAGCATTACACGCTACGAGCTGTGGCCTTAAAACAGCTATTGTAGAAGCAGCAGAAATGGGTGGGACTTGCGTTAACCGAGGTTGTATACCATCTAAGGCTCTCCTAGCAGCATCTGGTAAAGTTAGAGATTTACAGAATACTCACCATTTAAAAACTCTGGGCATTCAATTAGATAATGTTGCTTATGATAGAGAAGTAATTTCTGCTCATGCAAGTAACATTGTTACCAAAATAAGAGGTGACATGACCAATAGCCTCAAACGTTTAGGTGTAGATATAATTAAAGGGTGGGGTCAAGTAGCAGGTAACCAAAAAGTTACGGTTAAGACGGAAAAGGGAGAAGAAAATTTTACTGCCAAAGATATTATACTTGCTCCTGGGTCAGTACCTTTTGTTCCTCCTGGTATAGAAATAGATGGTAAGACGGTCTTTACCAGTGATGATGCTCTTAAACTAGATTGGTTACCACCTTGGGTGGCAATTATTGGTAGTGGTTATATCGGACTAGAATTTTCTGATATTTACACTGCTCTTGGGTGTGAGATTACAATGATTGAGGCTTTAGATAGGTTAATGCCTACTTTTGATCCAGATATAGCTAAGATTGCACAAAGAGTTTTAATTCAGTCAAGAGATATTGAGACTAAAGTTGGCAAGTTGGCTATGAAGGTGGTTCCAGGGTCTCCGGTAATTATTGAACTTGCTGATGCTAAGACCAAAGAAATAGAAGAGGTTCTGGAAGTAGATGCTTGTCTAGTTGCCACAGGTCGCATTCCCTATACAAAAGATTTGGGACTGGATTCTGTAGGAGTAGAAACTGACCGTCGAGGATTTATACCAGTAAATAGCAAAATGGCAGTTTTGTCAAGTGGTGAACCAGTACCTAATTTATGGTCAATTGGTGATGCGACAGGAAAAATGATGTTAGCCCATACAGCATCTGCCCAAGGAATAACAGTCGTGGAAAATATTTGTGGTCGTGATCGGGAAGTAGATTATCTTAGTATCCCAGCGGCGGCTTTTACTCATCCAGAAATTAGCTATGTGGGTATGACAGAACTAGCAGCTAAAGATTTAGGCCAAGAACAGGGGTTTGAAGTTGCAAGTGTCAGAACTTATTTTAAGGGTAATTCCAAAGCGATCGCTGAAGGTGAAACAGATGGTGTGGCTAAAGTAATTTATCGTAAAGATACGGGAGAATTATTAGGAGTACATATTATTGGTCTTCATGCTTCTGACTTAATTCAAGAAGCAGCAAATGCTATAGCTAAAAAGCAGTCTGTTAATGAGTTATCTTTTAATGTACATACTCATCCTACTTTGTCAGAAGTTTTGGATGAAGCATTTAAACGAGCAACTGTTCACTAGATAATGGATAATTGATAATGGATAATTGATAATGGATAATTGATAATGGATAATTGATAATTAAGACCTAGAAATTTCAAACCTCTCGTTACCAATCGATAATTGATAATTAGAGATAGTTTTCATTATCCATTATTCATTATCAATTAATAAGATTTCCGTAGTTGTTTCAATACAATGATTTTAAGAAATTGATAATTGATAGTC
>NZ_LGSU01000041.1 GCF_002260545.1 Hydrocoleum sp. CS-953
GGAGGAAGATGCTCCCACTACTTTTTTTAGAAAAAAAATAATTAGTTTATACCAATTTGAAAAAAGAATATTAGGAATAGTAAGGGTGATAAAAAGATTTTACCGAAGAATGAATAATTAATAGTTGATAGTCAATAATTAATTATTCATTGAACAATTAAGGTTTAAAGCCTCGCCTTTCAAGGGGATAAATCAAAAAAATTTCCTTGAGCGCCAATCCTATCCGTTTCAAGAAGGGGTAATTATTAATTATTAATTATTAATTGTTCATTGTGTTTTTTGCTGAAGAATAGTAAGGGTGATAAAAAGACTTTACAAGAAATTTCCCTTTGATAAAAAGGATGATTTACGACCTAAAAAGTGAAGACATTCAGAATGTTTTACTTTTCGGCTGTCGCCGACATGAAACGCTGCGCGACATGAAAAGTGTTTACTGATAACTGATAACTGATTATCAACCCAAAGGAATAATTCCACCAGGGTTAAGAGGAAAAAGATTACCATAATAATCAGTTTTCACTGCTTCTAAATTACAAGTATCTGCTATTCCTGGAAGTTGATATAAATCTTGTAGATAAACACTCAAATATTGATAATCTTTAATTCTCCGTAAGTTGCACTTAAATAATCCATAATAAACAACATCAAAACGGAATAAAGTAGTAAATAAACGTACATCTGCTAATGTTACTAACTCCCCACAAAGATATCGACTTTTAGAAAGTGTATTGTCAATTTCATCTAAAGTAGTAAATACTTCCCGACAAGCTTTTTCATAAGCCTGCTGACTTTGGGCAAACCCACAACGATAAACCCCATTATTTACTGTGTAGTAAATCTTTTCATTCCACTCGTCTATTTTTGCTTTTAATTGTTCTGGATAAAGGTCAATATCTGGATTTTTAGCAAACTGATTAAATTCAGAATTAAGAATAACAATAATATCTCCACTTTCATTATTAACAATAGTTTTTGTTTGCTCATCCCATAATACAGGTACAGTCGAACGCCCATTGTAACCAGGTTGTGCTAAACTATATAATTCTGGTAAAGTACCACATCCTTCTTGTTCATCCTCAAATACCCAAATACCCTTATCCCCTGCTGGAGATGCAATAGTTACTGATATAATATCTTCCAAACCTTTCAGCGCTCTAACAACAAGAGTTCGGTGTGCCCAAGGACAACCAAGTCCCACAAATAGACGATAACGTTTACTAGCTGGTTGATATTTATTTTCTGTTTGTGTATTTATTGTTTCTCTAAATAGACTAGCTGGGCGAATATATTC
This sequence comes from Hydrocoleum sp. CS-953, assembly GCF_002260545.1. Lineage (GTDB taxonomy): Bacteria > Cyanobacteriota > Cyanobacteriia > Cyanobacteriales > Microcoleaceae > Trichodesmium. Next base: position 1,292 of record NZ_LGSU01000041.1, read on the forward strand.
TCCAGAATTATTTCTAGGAGCAAGTCTTGACATCATTATTTGCCATAGTGTTGTCCAAACCCACTTTCCTAATTTAATTGTTAGAGAAGGTGGAAGTGATTTGCGTTTGTTAACCATTTTTTTGAGGGAGTAGTAAACAATTAATAATTAATAATGAAAAATTAATAATGCAAGAATTCTTTGGTGTTGGTGAAATAAGGTATGAAAA
>NZ_LGSU01000410.1 GCF_002260545.1 Hydrocoleum sp. CS-953
AATAGGGAATAGGGAATAGGGAATAGGGAATAGGGAATAGGGAATAGGGAATAGGGAATAGGGAATAGGGAATAGGGAATAGAAAAGAAATTAAAGAGCTTGTGTACCTCATAAGCTTGAGAAACGCTATAATTATGAAAAATATATACCAATCTTCCCATAGGTTGCGGGTAATCAAAAAGTAGATAAAAAACTGAAACTCGCGCCTGTTAACAGTTAAGTTTTCCCTCAATACCTAAAAGCGTTAAGGTTTTTATACACAAATAAAATAGAACTGCTATATAGAGATTTGTTTGGAAATAGAAATTTAAAATGCTCTTAAAATGCTCAAAGGCTGACTATATAATTTTTCGGAGCCGTTTTCAGTAATACTTANTTAAGTTTTCCCTCAATACCTAAAAGCGTTAAGGTTTTTATACACAAATAAAATAGAACTGCTATATAGAGATTTGTTTGGAAATAGAAATTTAAAATGCTCTTAAAATGCTCAAAGGCTGACTATATAATATTTTCATAATTTTAGACTATAAAAGCACTATAAACCTTAACTTATAATGGCTTTAGCCTTGTTTTTAGGACTTAATTCCCAACAACTCTAATGTAGTTAAAGAAAAATAATTTGCATTTACACTACAAACTGTTAAATTATCAATTATCCATTATAAATATGATTGCAGAAATTATATGTGTTGGTACAGAACTACTATTAGGAGATATCCTAAATAGTAATGCTCAATTTTTAGCCCAAGAACTAGCAAGATTAGGAATAGCTCATTACTATCAAAATGTAGTAGGAGATAATCCAGAGAGAATCAAACAAGTATTAGCGATCGCCTCCCAACGCTCCCAAATATTAATTTTCACAGGAGGTTTAGGCCCGACCCCAGATGATTTAACAGTGGCCACTATCGCCGACTTTTTTAATACCCCACTTATAGAAAGACCCGAAATAATAGAAGATATTACCCAAAAATTTGCCCATCGGGGTCGCCCCATGACTGCTAGTAACCGAAAACAAGCCTTAATTCCCCAAGGTGCAAATATTTTACCTAATCCTATAGGTAGCGCTCCTGGAATTATTTGGCAACCAATCGCAGATGTAACAATAATGACTTTTCCCGGAGTTCCCACTGAAATGAAAATGATGTGGGAAGAAACTGCTGTACCTTATTTCCATAGTCAGGGTTGGTGTGGAGAAACTATCTATAGTCAGACCTTAAAATTTTGGGGTATTGCGGAGTCAACTTTGGCAGAAAAAGTAGCTCCATTACTAGAAATGAAAAATCCTACGGTTGCTCCCTATGCTAATTTTGGAGAAGTAAAATTAAGAATTTCTGCCCGTGCTGAGTCCCAAGAATTAGCAGATAAATTAATTTTTCCTGTAGAACAACAAATACGAGATATTGCTGGAATTGATTGTTATGGTATTAATGATGAGTCTCTCGCTTCAGTAGTAGGAAAATTATTGTTAGATCAGGGCGAAACTTTAGCTGTGGCAGAATCTTGTACGGGTGGAAGCTTGGGTAGTATGTTGACTTCTACTCCAGGTAGTTCACAATACTTTCATGGTGGAGTTATCGCTTATGAAAATCAAGTAAAAATTACTTTGCTAGATGTTAAGCAGGAAAATTTAATTGCTGAAGGTGCTGTAAGTCACGCAGTGGCAAAGCAAATGGCAAGTGGAGTAGTCGAGAAGCTAGGAACTAACTGGGGAATTAGTATTACTGGTATTGCTGGACCTGGAGGCGGAACTGACACTAAACCTGTGGGTTTAGTTTATATTGGCATAGCCAGATTTAAAGATGAAGTAGAAAGTTTTGAATACCGCTTCAGTCCTTTGCGAAATCGTGATTGGATTAGAAGAGTAAGTGCTTGTACAGCTCTTGACCTGTTGAGAAGAAAATTATATTCAGTCTAATGAAAGACAAAAATATGAGAAAAGTTGATTATAATTAATTCAAGGTCTGGTCTTTAGTCCATACTTTCATAAAATCAACTTATCATTGCTGAATGGTCATCTCAACCAACAGCAAAAAAAGTGTTAATATAAAAGTAAAGATAAACAAACAAAAAGCCACGATGACTATTTATTGTGGCTAAACTGTTAAAATCTTCCAATAACTTTGTCTGAAAAGGGAAGCGGCAGATCCCGCCCCGCTTACCCCTCACTATAAAAATAAAATAAATAGCTATGGTGAGAGTATCCAGCGGGAATGCGATATTAATGGATTACATTGAAAAGGTACTCGAAAAATTAAAGGAATGGACTCGCAAGCTAGTTGAGGCTTTATTAGGTCCACAGGCAGAACCAGAACCAGAACCTATTCCCATTCCAGTAAACGACCGCTCCCGTCGTTGATAACTTTACCATTCAACCTTTAAATTATTTGTTTAGTATTTTAGTTTTACATGGGCCAAATTTGAACCTCCTGGGTCTGCGGGAACCAGGAATATATGGCTCTGAAACTTTAGATAATATAAATCGACTGTTAGAGCAAGAGGCAGAATCTCTTGGAGTAAAAATCTCTGTATTACAGTCTAACCATGAAGGTGTCTTGGTGGATGCAATNCTTTACCATTCAACCTTTAAATTATTTGTTTAGTATTTTAGTTTTACATGGGCCAAATTTGAACCTCCTGGGTCTGCGGGAACCAGGAATATATGGCTCTGAAACTTTAGATAATATAAATCGACTGTTAGAGCAAGAGGCAGAATCTCTTGGAGTAAAAATCTCTGTATTACAGTCTAACCATGAAGGTGTCTTGGTGGATGCAATTCACTCAGCTAGTAGTGAGCAACACCAAGGCATAGTTATTAATGCGGGAGCATATACCCATACCAGTGTGGCCATTAGGGATGCTATTTCTGGGGTGAATATTCCCACAGTAGAAGTTCATCTCAGTAATATTTATCGTCGAGAAGAATTTCGACATCATTCTTTTATTGCACCAGTAGCTATTGGTCAAATTAGTGGTTTTGGTTCAGAAAGCTATATATTGGGACTAAAAGCAATAGTTAATTAT
>NZ_LGSU01000411.1 GCF_002260545.1 Hydrocoleum sp. CS-953
ACTAATATTTATCTAACTCGAAATTCCGCTCACCTGTACAAATCCAATATATAGGAGAAACTAAACCAAAAGGTCTCCATCTTTTCGAGTCTTCCAATACAGATGCTACCCCACCACGACCGCGATAAATTTGCTGAGAATTTGGTTTAAAATATTTATTTCCAGTCACACCAAAAGCAGAAGTTGTAAAATATTCCACATTTCCCATTCCCAAATCTTGCCAAGATTCTAACCTTTTAAAAATAATAGGAAACCGTGCTTCTACCAAAAATTTTGGTCTGTGTCTATTTCCCCATAAATCTGCTAATTCACACTTAGTTAATACCAAAGCAATTCGTCGTTTTTGACCCAAAATATCCCGCCCTGCCAATGCTACTAAAAGTTTATCAATTCCTCTCGCATATTCTAAATCTTTCCGATGAGTTGTACCGTCAATCATTAACATAATTCCTGTAGCCGGAAAACAATCATTTAAGTAGTCTCGGAGTAACTGACAATCTGTTTCCTGAAGTACATCACTGAAAAATTCTCCCGAATAATCTTTGCAGTTAATATCCAAATTTAAAACAGTATTTGATAGACTAAAATTATCTGATTTTTTGAGAACAATTCTCAAACTATAATCCTTAACTTCCAACACATCATTAGCTAAACGAGTTGGTTCAATTTGTAACCCTTTTTCTATCACATTTTGCGCCTGCTTAATTAAATATTCTCCATCTTTATTTGCTGAGATAACTAACTCAACCGGACTAGAAAAATCTACATTTGGCCACCTAGCTAAAGCAGCCATATAAGTAGTTTTGCCAGCAGCACGATCGCCTATTACTCGTAAAACTCCAGAGTGATTTTCTTCTTTTAAATTGTGATTAATTCTCGGCTTCAATATAGATTTCAACATTCTTTCTGTATCCTTTTCTTGAGTGGGGGAGTAGGTATGGACGTTTTGCTGCGCGACATGGAAAGCGGAGCATTCCGGAACGGAAAACGAATTTTTGCCTGTGCAACCTCCCTACGGAAGTAGTCAACATCAGAATAATTAACACGCTACTGTGGTACTAATTATCAAAAAGGGCATTCCCCTATGTTAATTACTTAATAATTTAAAATAATTTAAGTTGCACCTAAGTATAGAATTATTTTTTCACGCTTGGGATTAATCTTTAGCGCAAAAAATCAAGCCTTGTCTTTCAACCGAAACAATTTCTATTAAGGTTGCTCTAACTTTTAACTTTTGACTTTTAACTTTTTATGTTTAACTTTTAAGTTGCTATTACTTTTAACTTTTGACTTTGAATTGACAGAATAATTAATAATTAAATAATTAAATAATTCAGCATGATTAGCCGACCCTTTCAAGGGGAAAAAAATAAATTGTTTCCTTTTAGTCAATCCTCTCCTTAAAAGGGAGAGGTAATTATCAATTATCAATTATCAATTANCGGAATGCTGCCTCTTGCAGAGGAGCTGCGCTAACGCAAACAGCTAGCCTCCTGGGGAGGAACTGCGTTAACAGCTTTTTGAGCGATTGTTTAAATCCCCGGTTTCTATAAACCGGAAAGTTTAGGAGGGGTTGAAATCCCCTCCTAAACGTTTACTGCTGATTGCTGACCGCTGACCGCTGACCGCTTTTTAATTAATGAACTAACCAATATAAAGGAGAAACAATTCCATGAGGTTTCCATTTCAAAGGTTCCCGCAAAATAGAGTGGGGACTGCCTAATTCATCTGTACGATTTGGTCGAGGATCATTTCGATGTAAAACACCAAAAGTAGATATAGCATAAAACCGTAAATTTTGTTGAGGAATACGCCTTTTTAAAATATTTGTTGTTCTGGGTAAATGAACTTTAAATATATCTAATTCTGGGTCAAGACGACCAGGCCATATTTCTCCTCTTTCACATTTACTCATTGCTATAGCTAGGCGTAAATCTTGAGTGCGATTGCTTTCATCTATTAAGTCAATAAATCTTTCCATTACGTTACTATAAAATATGTCACTTCCTGGCTCCCATTTATGAAGTAAAATTAGACAACCAAGATTATCTTTAATCAGACATTCATCAAGAAATTCTTGATGTAAAGGATTAGAAATTCCACCTTGTAATTCATTAAAAATTTCCCCTGGATAATCTCGAACTACCAAGTTAATTTCTTCTGGTTTTCGTTGCCACCAATGTTTGATTTCTATGTGAAAAGAATACAGAGGTAAATCGTAGAAACTTTTAATTTTAACTCCATCAATAATTGTAGGTTCTAAAGAGGCACCATTTAGAATAATAGTTTCAGCTTTATTAGCTAAATTTTTAGCATCATTAGTAATAGCTGTAATTTGAAAATTGGGATTAGTTTTTTCCGGCCAATAAGCCAATCCTGCCAAATAAGTTGTTTTGCCTGCACCAGTGGGTCCAATAATACAAATATTCCCCATTTTTTTTGATTAAATCTCTAAATTTTTAGCTGTTTAAACTATAACAGAGGCAACAGGGAATATAAAACTTAAACCCTGCTGAGATTATTTCAAATTTACTTTTGACTTCTTATAAGTAGGTAAGCATAAATAAATGCAACAAGTGTAGGGTGGCTTTAATAGACTAAATCGGAAATATCAAGGCTTTCTTATAACCCACCCCTACAATTTTTTTAACGTTTAATTAGGGCTTGCTGAAAAAGTATTATGGGTGAGGGAGGAGTCAGGAGTCAGGAGTCAGGAGTCAGGAGGAATGGGGAATTTAGAGGTAGTAGGAACAAGAATTATCCCTTGATTTTTCTACCTCGCGTCAACCCAAAATCCTAAATTTTTGCAGCTCCCAAGAACAAAAACCTTGTACTTTTTCCAGACCTGAAAAGGTTGAAAAATTTACAGATAAAGGCTTTTATCTTTAATCAGCAAACTCTAATTAGACGTGCCTACTTATCATGTTCCAACAATCAGTTATAAATAAGATCAAGCGTGATAAATGTTTATTACAAATGGTAGAAACAAGGAAGAGGGAAGAAGGAAGAAGGAAGAAGGAAGAAGGAAGAA
>NZ_LGSU01000412.1 GCF_002260545.1 Hydrocoleum sp. CS-953
TTTGCCAAAATACTTGATTTTCTATTCCCTATTCCCCACTCCCGACTCCCGACTCCCTATAACTTAAATAGGAATTACCCAGAGAATATACATATAGCGCTTAAAACTCAGACGTTCTAGTTTTTCAACTCTATATCTAGTATCTTGACCTAAGTCCTGTTAAAAATACTTTCAATAATTAATAATTACCTCTTCTTATCAAGAAGAGGATTGGCGCTCAAGGAATTTTTTTCTTTTTTTCCATGAATTGAGAGGCTTTATACCTTAATTTTCCGGTAAGCATTCAAGGTGCATCTCAGTATTTGCAAAATACTTTTTTTCTGTTCCCTGTTCCCTGTTCCCTATTCCCTTATTGTAATGAAAAACATTTTATTTGTTCTGTACGAAGATTTTCACTCTAATAGTGCCCTTCATGTACATCATTTTGCTAATAATTTAGTTAAATTTGGTTTTGATTGTCTGGTAACTGTACCGAGAAATAAACAGACTGTTTCTCAGGTAGGAGAACATTTAGCAAATTTATATCAAGTCACAGAATATGGTGAATTTTATCGCTTAAACGAATACTTTAAAAATCAGCAAGGACCCGATGTTGTTCATGTTTGGACTCCTAGAGAAGTTACTAGAAATTACTGTCATAAACTCCGAAAAGCTTATGACTTTAAGTTAGTAATTCATTTAGAAGATAATGAGGAATATGTTCTGGAAAAATACTTAAATAAACCTTTTGAGGAAATTGCTACTGCTAATGGTTCCCTAGAAATCCCCGATAATGTTTCTCATCCCAAAAAATATAAGGAATTTCTGGCAAGTGCGGATGGGGTGACAGTTATTATTGAAAAGTTAAAAGAATTTGTACCTAATAATGTACCGAGTTTAATTTTATGGCCTGGTGTAGAAACTGAGCATTTTTATCCTAGAGATAAAAATCCAGAAATAGCAAAAAAATTTGGCGTTCCTGACAATAATTTAGTTTTTTCTTACACCGGAAATGTTCATGCTGCTAATACTTATGAGGTGAGAAGTTTATATTTAGCAGTGGCAATGTTGAACCGAGAAGGTCAACCTGCTGTTTTAATTAGAACAGGTAGAGATTTCTGTAATTTTTTGGGAGATGATGATAGTTGGGCGCGACAATATGTGATTGAATTAGGATATGTAGACCGGAGTTTAATGCCAGAAATTTTGGCTTTAGCAGATGTGTTAATTCAACCAGGTAGACCTGATAAATTTAATGATTATCGTTTCCCCTGTAAGTTGCCGGAATTTTTAGCAATGGGTAAACCTGTAGTTTTGCCTGCTAGTAATATTGGTTTAGTGATGGAAAATGAGAAAGATGCTTTGGTTTTACCTGTGGTTGATGCGGTTAATATTGTTGATTCTGTGGAAAAATTGTTGAGTGGTAATTCTCTAAATGAAAAGTTAAGTGAGGGTGCAATTGATTTTGCCAAAACTCACCTTAACTGGGAGGAAAATACAAAATTACTGAAATCTTTTTATGAACATATTGGCTAGTTTACTTTCATGTAACTTATTCAACTAAATTGCCTTCTCAAAGATTTAGAAATTTGAGCTAAAAGCAATAGTAGAAATTTTTCATTCTCTGAAGCTCTGGGAAAATAATATGCTCGCTCTTTGCCTAATCAAATCTTTCTATCCATTGTTCCTCAACAGAAAAATACTAACATTTTCATTCTCTGAAGCTCCTGAAAAAANATCAAATCTTTCTATCCATTGTTCCTCAACAGAAAAATACTAACATTTTCATTCTCTGAAGCTCCTGAAAAAAGTCGGCGGCTCAAAGAAATTTCGGTTGCATTCGGACAAAAATTTTGATATTATCAAAAGTAGTGGGTGCTATTCGTCTATATGCATGATTTTTTATTCAACTTAATTTCCCGCTCAAAGATAATTGAAGATTTAGGAATTTGAGCTAAAAGCAATAGTAGAAATTTTTCATTCTCTGAGTGCTTCAGAAAATAATATGCTCGTCCTTTCCCTCATCAAAATCTTTCTATCCATTGTTCCTCAACAGAAAAATACTAACATTTTCATTCTCTGAAGCTCCTGAAAAAAAATCGGCGGCTCAAAGAAATTTCGGTTGCATTCGGACAAAAATTTTGATATTATCAAAAGTNCTAAAAGCAATAGTAGAAATTTTTCATTCTCTGAAGCTCTGGGAAAATAATATGCTCGCTCTTTGCCTAATCAAATCTTTCTATCCATTGTTCCTCAACAGAAAAATACTAACATTTTCATTCTCTGAAGCTCCTGAAAAAAGTCGGCGGCTCAAAGAAATTTCGGTTGCATTCGGACAAAAATTTTGATATTATCAAAAGTAGTGGGTGCTAGTCGTCTATATACATGATTTTTTATTCAACCAAATTTTCCGTTCAAAGATAATTGAAGATTTAGGAATTTGAGCTAATAAGTAATAGTAGAAATTTTTCATCCTCTGAAGCTCTGGGAAAATAATATGCTCGTTCTTTGCCTAATCAAATCTTTCTATCCATTGTTCCTCAACAGAAAAATACTAACATTTTCATTCTCTGAAGCTCCTGAAAAAAATCGGCGGCTCAAAGAAATTTCGGTTGCATTCGGACAAAAATTTTGATATCATTAAGATATATGGTGTTTTCCCGCCTATAAGCATGAGTTTTTATTCAACTAAAATGTTAACGATAGAACTCCATTCCCCTTTCGCTCTGCGAGATCAAATGCCCAACCTAGCGACAGCTATATAGCGAATGTTGTAGAAAGGAAAACCAATCTATAAAAACATCAAATGCCTTCTATATATAGAAAGTATTTCTTAACACCAATAAAACCATAAGCAAAGAAAAAGTAATTCCTTTTAAGAATCCACAAACTGCCAAAATTATTGAATTATAATTATGTATACAAATTCAAAAACTCAATCTATAGCAGTCCTATTTTATTTGTGTATAAAAACCTTACCGCTTTTAGGAAAGAGGGAACAGGGAATAGACGAGAGTTTCAAGTTTTTTATCTACTTTTTGATTACCCGCGACC
>NZ_LGSU01000413.1 GCF_002260545.1 Hydrocoleum sp. CS-953
GAATAGGTAATAGGGAGTATAAATTAGTATTAAACTGTACTTCACCATCCTAAAAATTGCTGTAATTTTGAAAATTGATATCCTAAAGTAGGATTTTGATAGAATATTTGAAAAATTGTTCGTGATGTAGCAAAAAATCATACATTCCGATAAATTCCCTAAAAATAATGTAGTTTTGGCTCTGTTTTATATCCCACGTTCCGCACGTCAACTTGTAGTATTAAAAGTAGCATCAAAAAATAGTAGCTTGGTAAGTATTTATACTGAAGATATCCTATTCATTTACCTTTCGAGTCGAGTCAAATTCTCAGAAAAATCTTGAGCATAAATACTTAATTTAGCCAGATGTAATACCAAATTCAAAAAAGGCAGTTACATCTTAAGTTGTGATTTATTCCTAGAATAAAAAACTTGATAAATCCCATAAATTCTAAAAATTAAACCTTTTTTCCTCTTTTTTATTATTTTTTTTCTTTGCCTGTTGCCTGTTGCCTGTTGCCTGTTGCCTGTGCCGTGACTGTAGCAATATTTTATGAAATTGGTATAAGCTACCCATCATTCCCTACTGACTACTGACTATTGACTACTGACTACTTGCTCTTTATAATACATTTTGTTGTGCGAAATGTAGGTTATATCTAATATAATCTATTTGAAAATCGCTATAATTCTTTCTCCAGATTCCTGACTCTTTCTTCAATGATTAGTTAATTGAGCTAAAATCAATCACTTAAAACATACTAATTAGTTATTCTTGACTTTCCAAAATTGACTCAGAGGGAAATACAAAACAGGAGCCCAAAGACTACTAATAACAGCAGAACCCAAAGCAACTTGCTTATGCTGACTCCAAATTTCTGCAAAGCTTTGATTACCAATTAATCCAAACTGTATTGCCATGAAAGTTTCTGCAATAATAGCCATAATAAATGTCACTAAGGCTATAGAAATAAAATCTTCCTGAATGTAGCGTTTTTTCTGTAAAAAAGCTGTGACAAATCCAGCAAAAGCTAAAGGAATAATATGGGTAGGATAAGGAGCTGTCATGGCATCTTGAATTAATCCTAAAACTAAGCCAGCCACTAAACCTCCTATAATGGAGCTATGGCTACTCCAAGTAACTACCCAAATTAATAACCAGTTAGGTCCAATTCCCAAAATCTCCATTCCAGGAATACGAGTAAGTAATAGTAATGCACAAAGCACTACCGAGGTAATTGTGATTAGTAATTTGAAAATTATTTGCTGAGATAGATTAGACATCTGATGAGAAAGTACCTTTAATAATTTAATAATTTTAAATAGGTTGTCAAGAAGCTAATTATTCAATTTTTGACAATTGATAACTGATAACTGAAATGACCAATAAAATTAGGTCAATAGCCTCCTCTTTAAAGGGAATAAAAAAATAAAATTCACTATTTCAAGCATCCCTATTGCAGGAGATACTGTTAACTGTTAACTGTTAACTGATAACTGAAATGACAGGTCGCTCTTTTCCCACTATACCTTTCGAGAACTCGTAACTCTTTTAATTATTTGATAAACAATAAAAATAGAAAATCATATCAAGTTTTTTGAATTAATTCTTAATAAAATTATCCGCCCTAATTCTCCCCTTTATTTCGACTATTACCGAAAAATTAAGGTTTAAAGCCTCACCTTCGCTGCGCCACGGGCTGTCGCCCTACAAAGATAAAAAAGAAAAAAATCTTTTTATCAAATCCTATTCTTCTTTTTAAGAATAGGTAATTATTAATTATTGAACTCAGTTTCTTATTGCTTATTTACTATTATTTATTCATAAATATTCAACCAGAATATGATATAAATTTTAGCCAAAGAAAACTGATTGGGTGAGAAAAATATTGCTGGGCAAATCTCTATAATTTATTAACAGTATTTTGCTGACAAAGATGCTGCATTTTAATTTTTATGAAATACAATAACTAACCTCCTCAAGGGATAGAGCAAGAGAAAAATCAAAAAAACTGATTGCTCATAACTGACTCCTAATTGCTAATTGCTATTTTATTAACTTTCTGGTTTATTCTGTTTATTTGGATAAACATTAACCCATTCCAAAATATTCAGTGGCGCCGATAACTTAACAATAGCTTCTGGAGCAGGAGTATTAGTCAAATTAATCGATTCAACTGTTCCTACAGGCCAACCTGCTGGAAACAATTGACTATAAGCAGAAGTAGATACAGAATCACCAACTTTAATATCAGGAACATCATCAAAAAATTCCATCACAGCCGTATCATCATCCTGACCCTTCATAAAACCCATCTGACGACTACGAATAATTCCCACACCAACTTTACTGGTTGGATCGCTAACTAATAATACCTGGCTAGTATTAGGTGTAACGCTAATTATTCTACCTACTAAACCACCAGTTCCCATCACAATAAAACCTTCTTGAATACCGTCTTTACTACCTCTGCCCAAGGTTACTTTTTTCCACCAATAATCTGCACTTCTACCTATCACAGGAGCTACTACTCCTTTCACATTTTTAGTTTTTGTATAATTTAAAAGTTGTGTGAGACTCTTATTTTGTTGCTCTAATTCTTGTAATTTAATTTCTAGTTCTTTGATTCGAGCATTAACTAATATTTCTTGTTGAACAGGGCTAGGTTGAAATGGTAGACTAAGCCAATTATAAATTTCAAAAAATAAAGAAGCTTGAGTTTGTCTAACCCAAAAAGCTGCACTCACTGCTAAAACTAACAATGCAGCTTTTCGCATCATTTTTAAGCCTCGACGACGCAATGTTTGCATTAGTAAAACCTTTTTAAAATCTCTACTACTTTAGATTTTTTACTGCTGGTTGAAGTCAAAAGCAGGAACTTCTGTAATTGAATATTTTTCCTGAATAAATATATTTGCTAATAGCTAATACCAGTTTGATAAATTTTTGCTACAAATATTTAGGCTGCCACTGAGGAGACAGGAGTCAGCAGTCAGGAGTAAGAATAAATAGTTGAAATATTATTTATTGGCTTGAATATCCCTTTTTAATCAAAGGG
>NZ_LGSU01000414.1 GCF_002260545.1 Hydrocoleum sp. CS-953
GCTACTTACTTAGCTGTGTTAATATCTCGCTGGATGACTAAAGCAATATACAAATTATTAAAAGCCACTCAAAAAACTAATATTACTGAAGAAGATTTATCTCTAAACCAAGAGATAGTTAAGTTTTCTGAAATAGAAGATTTAGCACAATCCTTTAAGCAGATAAATGAGCGTCTAAAAAACAATTTTCAACGAAGCAATTTTTTTGATATTTCAGTTGATTTATTGGCAATTGTTGGTACTGACGGTTATTTTAAACAGCTTAATTCCAGTTGGTCAAAAATTTTAGGTTATAGTATAGACGAATTATTAGCAGTACCTTATCTTGAATTTGTACATCCAGAAGACAAAAATATTACTGTTGCAGAAATAAGAAAGATTTCTGAAGGTGCTACAACTTTTAATTTCCAGAATCGTTATCGGACAAAAGATGGTTTTTATCGGTGGTTTGCTTGGAATAGTGTTCCTTTTTTAACAGAAAATTTAATCTATGCAGTGGTACGAGATATTACAGATGAAAAGCAATCTATAGAACAGCTTTTTATTAATCAAAGACAATTAGTAGAAGCTGAAAAATTTGCTGGTATGGGAACTTGGGAAAATGATTTAACTACAGGTGAGTTTAGATGTTCAGAACAACTATATGGTATTTTGGGTTTACCTTTCCCATCAAATGTTTTAACTAGAGAAGATTATTTTAATTTAGTTCATCCTGATGATTTACCAACAATAGAAAAAGCAATTGATTCAGCAATTAACCAAGGTAAAAGCTTAAAAATTGAGCAAAGAATATTATGCCCCGATGCTACAGTAAAACATATATTAATTAGTGGAGAACCTATTTTTAATGAGGAAGGTAAAGTAATCAAACTTTTCGGCACAGTTTTAGATATTACGGAACGCAAACAAACAGAAATAGCATTACGAGAAAGTGAAGAGAAGTTTAATCAAATAGCAGAAAATATTAACAGTATTTTCTGGATACAAGATGCGCAAAATAATCAAATTATTTATGTTTCTCCTAGTTATGAAAAAAATTGGGGTTATAGCTGCGATGAGTTATACGCATCACCAGACTCTTTTCTAGATGCTGTTCATCCAGAAGATCGCCCGAAAGTAGCGAAGACTTTAGCAAATTCCCTGGAAACACAAGCAGAACAAGAATATCGTATTGTACTACCTGACGGGGAGATACGTTGGATTTTAGTTCGTGGGTTTCCCATCAAAAATCAAGCAGGAGAAGTTTATCGAATAGCTCGAATAGCAGAAGACATTAGTGAAGATCGAGTGGTAGACACAAAGCTACAACTGATTCAAGAACGACTGCAACTTGCATTAGAAACTTCAGGAGATGGTTTATGGGATTGGAATATTTCCACAGGGAAATGTTATTACAGTTCCCGATGGTTAGAAATGTTAGGGTACGAGGAACGCGATCTACCTGGGAATTTTAACACTTGGGAAATGCTAATTCATCCGGAAGATAAAGACTGGGTAATGGATGCTTTGCATCTGCACTTAGAAGATAGTTCATTTATTTTTGCCTTCGACTATCGACTAAGAACTAAATCTGGGGGATGGAAGTGGATAGCAACTTATGGTAAAGTAGTAGTCAGAGATGAGACTGGTAAACCAGTGAGAATGATTTGTACTCATACAGATATCAGCGCTCGCAAAGCAGCAGAAGTAATTCTCCAGCAACAACTAGAATTGGAAAAACTGGTTTCCACTATCTCTACTAGCTTTATTAATCTTAATCCTAACCAAGTTGATAACAGTCNGGATGGAAGTGGATAGCAACTTATGGTAAAGTAGTAGTCAGAGATGAGACTGGTAAACCAGTGAGAATGATTTGTACTCATACAGATATCAGCGCTCGCAAAGCAGCAGAAGTAATTCTCCAGCAACAACTAGAATTGGAAAAACTGGTTTCCACTATCTCTACTAGCTTTATTAATCTTAATCCTAACCAAGTTGATAACAGTCTGCAAATGGCATTACAACAAGTTGGTGAGTTAATAGGTGCAGATAGTAGTTATCTATTTTTGGTAAGTAGCGATCAAACTAAAATTACGAATACCTATCAGTGGTTTGCTCCAGGAATAGAAGCTAAAATTGAAACTCTACAAAATTTTGCTATAGACAATTTACCCTGGTTAATGGATAAACTCTATAAATTTGACGTAGTGCATATACCTCTAGTCTCGAATTTACCTCTAGAAGCAAGCACTGAAAAACAAATTCTATCAGCACAGTCAATTCAATCTTTGTTATGTATCCCTATGGTTTCTGGAACTGAATTAATTGGTTTTGTGCGGTTCGATGTAATTAGTCAATTATCTAAGTGGACAGATTCTACAATTAATCTGTTAACCATTATCGGTGAGATTTTTGTTAGTGCTTTGGAATATCAGGAAGCAGAGTTAGCACTTCGGGAAAGCGAACAACGCTTTCGGATGATGGCAGATAGCGCTCCAGTATTTATTTGGATGTCCGAGTGCGGAAAGGGTTGCCTTTTTAGCTATTTTAATCAAACTTGGTTAAATTTTACTGGGCGTAGTTTAGAAGAAGAAATAGGTAAGGGTTGGCAACAGGGTATTCACCCTGAAGATTTGGAAAATTATCTGGAAACTTATCAAGCAAGTTGTTACAACCGCGAACCTTTTACCATTGAATATCGCTTGAGAAGAGCAGATGGTGAATATCGTTGGGTTTTTGATACTGGGGTTCCAAGATTTAATCTGAATAATAGTTTTGCTGGTTATATTGGTAGTTGTATTGATATTAGCGATCGTAAAGAAGCAGAAGCACAAATCCAAAATTCTCTTCAGGAAAAAGAGGTTTTGCTCAAAGAAATTCATCACCGAGTTAAGAATAACCTACACATTATTTCTAATTTATTAGATTTACAGTCAGATTATATTGAGGATGAAAAAGTTCTGGAATTATTTGCTGATAGTCAAAATAGGATTCAAACAATGGCTCTGATCCATGAACAACTCTATCAGTCAAAAGATTTAGGACAAATTGATTTTACTG
>NZ_LGSU01000415.1 GCF_002260545.1 Hydrocoleum sp. CS-953
ATTACCCTGCAAGCAATTTGCGCTTGCATCCTACCCGCTGGAGAGATTTCCGTGCTTTCCCACCTACTCTCTTATTCGACCTTTTCCTAGAGACTCCCTCAACGTTTTTCCTCGTTCCGAGTCACAGATTGTTATGACGGTTTAGGGTTGTCCATTTCGCCTACACGATCCCCAGGGATGCGTCTGACATAAGACTTCGACGCGGGAATGTTCGTGTGCGGTCAGGAGATTTTTGGGTGCCTCCTTGCCGAAAAGTAAGACGCTTTTTCAGGACATTCCGTAATGTATCCATGCCGTCTCCCCATTACCCCCAGTGTGCCTATCACCCTTAGCTCTGGTTGAGGCCTGATGCCAGCTTCACTCTGCTAGTGGAAAGGTCTAGCTCGGTGTGGCCAGGTCGGGAGTCCGCTGTCCCTTAGCGGGTGAGACTTTCACTCACATCCGTAACTCAGTTATCCAACAGGCTCTTCTTTGGTGGCCTCGCTTGTTGCAGGCTCTTCCGCCGTGGCCTCGTTAGACCCTATTCATACCCCTCTAGTTGCTAGAGGCTCTTAATAGGAACGAGTCGCACTCTTATTCTTTATGTGAAATAATTTCCTAAAATTACGCTCTGCATCAAAGTTTTAAGCTGATAAAATCTTACTTTTAACTTTTGTCGGGGCTAATGGCCATTAGCTACGCATAACTTTCCTAAGGTCATGCTCCGCATTTCCTGACGGAATGCTCCGCTTTCCATGTCGGCTCAAGCGCCGAAACGTTTTATATGTCGCTCCGCGTTAACGGAGTTGTGCGCTAGCTAAACGCTACGCGACATGAAAAAGGGAGTTGTGCGATAGCAAAACGCCCCTACGACTTTTGACTTCCGTGAAACGGTATAAGGAGATATTCACAAAATTCAAAATTCTTATCAGACAAGGATTTGGATATTTAGGTAACTACCCTACAATAACCGGATTTGGTATTAGATATGAAATAATTGCCTGAAATTATTGTAGGGTCAAAGTTTTGAGCCTATAAAATCTTAATGCATGACTTTTGTAGGGGGGAATGGCCATTAGCTACGCACAACTTTCCTATCGGAATGCTCCGCAAACGTTAACGCCCCTACGACTTTTAACTTCCGTGAAATGGTATGACTGATAACTGAAATGACTTTTATCTCCTTTAACTACGCTATATTTTTATTAATAGTATTAGGAATCTACTGGTCAATGTCACGACAGTCTTGGCGAGTATTAATCCTCTTAGTTGCGAGTTTAATTTTCTACGCTACTATTCAACCCCAATATATTCCATTACTATTAATAATTACCCTATTAAATTTTTACCTTGCTCAAGCTATTGGGGAACCGAAAGACTGGCGCATTGCCAATACAAAATGGAACCGCCGTCGCTTACTACTATTGTGGTTAGGTATAGTCTCTAATATTTTACTTTTATTAAGCTTTAAATATATACCTTTTATACTAAACAGTATTGGCATAATTTACAATTTACCCAATATTTTAGAAACTGCTAATTGGTTTGAAAATAATCTGATAGCTCCTTTAGGATTAAGTTTTTTTTGTTTTGAATGTCTGGCTTATTTAATTGACATTTATCGAGGTGCCCCTCCTGCTGCTTCTTGGCTAGAATTTACATCTTATAAATTATTTTTTCCCAAACTTATTTCTGGTCCGATTACTCGTTATCATTATTTGCAAAATCAGCTAGGAATGACTAGCAGAAAAAATAGTCAAGTTTCAGTTAAAATACCAGTCTTAAAATTCCCAAATTTAGAACAAATTACGGAAGGAATTTGGTTAATTGCAACTGGGGCAGTAAAAAAAGCTTTAATAGCTGATAATTTAGGAATTTTTGTAGAGCTGAGTTTTGGTAATTTACAAAGAGCAGGAAGTGGTGATTTATGGTTAGCAACAGTTGCTTATGGATTACAACTTTATCTTGATTTTACTGCCTATGTTGATATTGCTCGTGGTAGTGCTTTTTTAATGGGTTTAAGTTTGCCACAAAATTTTGATTTTCCTTATTTTAGTACGAGTATTTCAGAATTTTGGCGAAGGTGGCATATAACTTTAGGAGATTGGTTGAGGAATTATTTGTATTTTCCATTAGGAGGTTCGAGGGTAGGATTATTTCGTACTTGTTTGAACTTATTAATTGTGATGTTAATTGCTGGTATTTGGCATGGTGCTAGTTGGGGGTTTATTGTTTGGGGTGTTTTGCATGGTTTGGCATTAGTAATTCATCGGTTAGTAGAGGCAGTTTCTCAAGAACTTAAAGTACAGAAAATCTGGGAAAGTTGGTCGGGAATTTTGATAAGTTGGTTATTAACTCAGAGTATGGTTTTTGGGGGGTGGATATTTTTTAGATTGCCAAATTTGAGAGATTCTTTTTGGGTAATTTATCATTGGTGGGGTTATGATGCGGATGTTCAATTTGCTGATAAAGTTTATCTGGAAGCAATGGGTTTGGAAAGGTTACAGTTGGTTTGGTTAATTTGTGGAGTTGTGGTGCTTATGGCAGTTAATTATTGGTTTCATCGAGGTTTAAAATTACAGTTAAATTGGCAGTTGAAAGTTTTATTAGTGCCTGTATTTTTCTTTGTTGTTTGGTTGTTGGCGCCAGAAGGTTTACCTTATATTTATTTTGATTTTTAGAGAAAGAAGGAAGAAGGAATAAATAAGAAGGAAGAAGTAAAAAGGAATAAATAAGAAGGAATAAATAAGAAGGAAGAAGTAAGAAGGAAGAAGTAAAAAGGAAGAAGTAAAAAGGAAGAAGGAAGAAGTAAGAAGGAAGAAGTAAGAATAATCTAAGTATTCAGCTTTCTTTTCTGGGGAATGCTGCACAAACAAGACTTTTAATTCTCCGAAGAAGGAAGAATTCATTAATTGATAATTGATAATGGATAATTGATAATTACCTCTCCCTTTTAGGGAGAGGATTGACACTTAACAGGAAAAGATTTATTTTTTTCCCCTTGAAAGGGGAGGCTTCAAGGCGTGAATGATCTAATTATTTAATTGTTTAATTATTAATT
>NZ_LGSU01000416.1 GCF_002260545.1 Hydrocoleum sp. CS-953
ACTCCCCACACTTCCCACACTCCCCACACTTCCCACACTCTCCACCCTCTAACTTCATCTCTCTACTGCACTAGGAGTAAACCGAACTTCTATCCGTCGCCGACTCTGATCTGGACTTCGATTTGCCCCAGCATAATTTCCGGTGGGATTATATAATTGTGCAGCAGAATAAGCTCTAAATTTTAAGCCCAATTCTTGCAGACGAGGATTTTGTTGCAGTCTTTGTACCACTGCTAGAGCGCGCATTAAACCTAAATCTGCATTCGATCCTGCTGTTAAACTACTAACAGATTCATTACCCTTAGCAACTGGTTCTAACTGGGTATCTAAATTACTAATACTTCCCCTATTTACCTGACCATCAGTATGACCAATTACTTCAACAACATAACCTTGATATTCTTTAGCAAAATCCTCAATTTGTTTAACTAAATCTTCCTCAATAAAACCTTTTAAATCTCCCGATATTTCGGCACTTCCTGATGCAAATCTCCGAGACTGGGAATCTCTAATTACAATTACAGGTGGAGACTTCAATTTTTCAATTTCTGTTTCTAATTCTGTCACCCTATTCGACTTTTGTTCCAACTTGTCTTTGGAAGTAGTGACTAATCCTTGAAGTTGTGTAACTTGGTTTTGTAAATTTCCAACTTTTCCTTGTAAACCTGTTACTTGATTCGTCTTTTGTTGGAGTTGATTTTGTAAACGACTAATCTCTTGTTGTAGTTTGATAGCCCGATTTTGATTAGCATCAGAAATTGATTCTATAAATAGAGACTTAATAATAGCTAAGAGTAATAACAAACTTAATATCATAAAAGAATTAGACATTAAATCTGTAAAAGCTGGCCAAACTTCTAGGTCGCGATTATCCTCAATAATTCGTGAACGATGACGCATAATTATAAAATTAGGGAATAGGGAATAGGGAATAGGGAGTAGTAATTTGAGAAACGCCATATCTTGACTAAAATATAGCTAGTGTTTTATAGGGTTTTGGTTAGCAATAAATAAGGTCTCAAGCTTCCACTTTCAAGGGAATAAAAAAGGAAATTTCGGATTTTATTGCCTTCTATAGTCATTTCAAATAAGGATGAAACACTTTTTTAGCTAGAACACCCTTTCCAGGAAAGAAACACTCGTCCCAGTCTTATTCAGAATGACTATAAATCAGCCGGAGGTGTTAACAATTGATAACTGAGTTACCGAAAAATTAAGGTATAAATCCTCTCCATTCATGGAGAAAAAAAAATTCCTTTTAGGCAATCCTCTTATTTATAATAAGAGGTAATAATTAATTATTAATTATTAATTGTTGANAACTGAGTTACCGAAAAATTAAGGTATAAATCCTCTCCATTCATGGAGAAAAAAAAATTCCTTTTAGGCAATCCTCTTATTTATAATAAGAGGTAATAATTAATTATTAATTATTAATTGTTGAACTATTGATTTGCTAGTTTATCAATAGTGTGTGTCAGACGATGAATTTCATTTTTAGTTGCATGCATTTGATTTATATATTCCTGTAAATTTGTCGCTATGACACTTAAATGGGAATTATTAATATTAGCTTGGGTACTCATACCTTTATTTATTTGGTCTCCTAAAGATTTAATGCTCTGACTAATACCATCGGTAGAATTATTCAAGGCATTTGCTAAAGTTTTTAGTTGGATTTGTACTTCCTCTAAATTATCTGCTTTAGATACTACTCTTCTTTGCAAACTATCTAGAGTTCCTACAGCTAAATTAAAACCTTGTGACGCTTCCTGTAGTTGCCTAATCATCTCCGCAAAAGATTGTTGATTACTTTGATGAGATTCTAATAGTCTTAATGAAGTTTGATTACTATTAGTAACTTGTTCTCCAAATTTAGCTAATCTCTTGCTATATCCTTGTAGTTCAATTACTACTATTTCAATTGCTTGAACAGCAGCAGCTAGAGTAGAGGTTGACTGAGAGAAATTACTTTGAATATTAGCTAATTCTGCTGTAGAAGTAGCTAACTTTTGTGGAAACTGACTATGTTCAAATATTTGTGCTACTTCTAGAAATCTATCGGAAGCTATCTGAAAATCTTTAGAACTTTTAGCAACAGTAGCAGCAGCTTCTCCCAATCTTACAAAAGTCTGTTCTGCTAATTTACTTGTAGTAGCATTAGCGTTATAAATTTCTTGAATTTTATCTTGTAAAGCTGACTCGACTCCGACTCTAACTGTTTGACCAAATCTTGTTAAAAATCCTTCAAAGGAATAGGCAACAGCTTTTACTACTTTGTCAAGTTGAGTTTGACCTTCAATAGTTTGTAAGTAAATATTATCTAAATAGTCTTCTAGTAAACTTATTAATCTACTTTTGGCAAGGCTAGTATTGAAAATTAAATTAACTGATGTAACTACAGCACTAAATAAGATTGCTACTAAGCTACTCGTAAAAGCAGTTCCCATACCTTGTAATGGTACTGCTAATGCATTGAGCAAACTACTAATATCGTTAGCATTAGTATCGCTAATTGTTTGGCTTAGAGAAGTTAAATTAATAGTAATACCGACAAAAGTTCCTAATAATCCAAAAGATACAAGTAGATTAGGTAAAATTCGACCAAAATATTCTATTTGTTCATAAGAAATCAATCCTAATAATCGCTGTCTACTGTAAACTTGATCTATTAATGCTCCTGTATTAACTTGTTCTAGTTTACTACTAGCATCAGCAAATCTTCCCTCTAAATATTCGATAAATCTTGGCTTATTTACTGACTGCTGATTAATGAGTCTCCTAACTTTATTTCCCTGATTTGCTAAGTCAAAATAAAGTACCATCCTTAATAGGATAGCTACAAAAGATGGTACAATTACTAATATAATTATTAGAGGTATTAAATAAGATGGTATTGGTGGCATATTAACATCTCTGATGTTTGAACAGTTATAGCATTTTTGATGCAGGTAATTTATCCTACAGATTACCTGCTTCTTATTCCCTAATTAAGAATTTTGTTTAATATTTTAATATTTATAGATATAATCTGGTTATATAG
>NZ_LGSU01000417.1 GCF_002260545.1 Hydrocoleum sp. CS-953
ACTCCCCTACTCCCCTACTCCCCCACTCCACTTATAGAGGTCGCACTAATAAAGTAATTCCCTGACGACCAATAACCGCAACTTCTTGACCAGGCTCAAGAGTCATGCTGTAACCTCTAAAAAGCATCGCAGGCCAATATGTAGCTTTGAATTTAACTCTTCCAGGTTCATCAGGAGTAATTTTTTCATCGACTATACCAGGTTGAGGTTTAGAAAACATTTTTGGAGCATTATTACTAAATATCTGCATTATTATTCTTCCTTATATAGTTTTAGTAACCTGTTTGATGCCCCTGTAATTTAAAAATATTGACAAGTTGAAAAACTTAAATTTTGTTCTTAATTAGCACTACATTTTCCTTATGTGGTTTTCCGGAGGTTGTTTAATTTGCACCTTAGATTATTTTCTTTGGATATATAGCAATCCTATTTTATTCTTGTCAAAAATCTTACCGCTTTTTAGGAAACAGCCAACAGGTCGGACTTTCAGTTTTTTTATTTACTTTTTACGACTTATTTAGGATTGCTATACTTATGACTTATGAGCGAAAAATCAATTCAAAATTTATATATGTAGATAGGCAGAGATAAATATTATATGCTCCATCCAAGACGATAAAAATTTGCATAGCAACTTGGTAAAGTAATTAAGATTGCTTCGTCGTTCCTCCTCGCAATAATATTTCACACTTAATTAAACCCACCTACTTATCCAATGCAAAAATCATCAACTTCTCTTATTTTTACCTTTTGCCTTTTAAGTTTTGGCTTTATCTTTCCTATTCCCTATTCCCTATTCCCTAAAATCAAGAATAAGGCTCTCCAAATATAACCACTGAACAAGTAATTTCAGACAAAACTTTAGTCGTAACATCACTAACAGATAATCCTCCTGCAGTACGTCGTCGCATAGAGCGTAAAATTACTAATTGATAAGCTCTTGCTGCTTTACTAATCACAGGTGCAACATCATCATAACGAATAATTTTAATTCTTGATTTAACTTCAGTATTACCTTGAGAAATAAGCTGAGAAAGTTGAGAATAAAACTTATTAATTTGTGCTTCAGGAGTTTGGCGATCGCACACATGAAGTATAGTCACGGAAGCTTGATTAGTATCAGCAAAAAGTTGAGCAAATCTCACAGTTCTTAATGCTTGAGGCGTAATGTTTTTAACAGGTACTAAAATCCGATGAATATTAATCGGTTCTTCCAACAAACGCATCACAGCTACCGGGCAATGAGCAGAGTAAAATACCTGGTCTATTATATTTCCAAATAAACGAGCTTTAATACCAGTATTCTTGCCCCAACTCATAACAATTAAACTAGCATTTTTTTCTCGTGCTGTGCGACTAATAGTCTTAGCAAAATTATCAGAAATTCGAGTTTCTGGAGTAGTGTCAATTTGAAAATTTTTGCTAATGTCTAAAACAGAATTTAATCTTTGATAACTCTGCTGTAAAGCTATATTTAACTGAGGGGAATCCATCTTTAGATAACCTTTTACTAAGGATAAAGGAATTACTAAACCAGCTTCATGCTTTGCCAACATTGCTGCCATTTCAATCAAATATTTTGTTTGTAATGGAGAAAAATAGACTGGCACTAATACCACAAAATTATGGTTAAAATTTTCATCAACGTCTTCTGTAAAACCCTCTGGAATTTGTTGATGAGTTTCCCACCAAATCAAAGATTGATCTGATTCAATATCTACCTCTGGCAAAGAAAGTTTACTGGCAAACTTAGCAGTAAGAATCGGACCTAAAATAGAAGTTACTAACATCAGAAAAATTACACTATTAAATATAGTCTCTGGCAATATCCCTACTTGCACACCCACCAATGCAGCAGCTAAAGTAGCTGCTACCTGTGGCATCGACAGAGACCACATACTCATAGTTTCATTCCAATTATAGTGATAAATTTTTTGGGCAAAAAAAGCAGCTAAAAATTTACTGCCTAGCAAACCTAGAATAATTGATAAAGTTAACTCAAAGCTAGTTAAAAATGTATTGATAAAAGCTGAAATATCCAGCAGTAATCCCATATTAACAAAAAAACAAGGAATAAATAAAACACTCCCAACAAAATTTATTTTATCCTTAACCAGACTTTTACCCACTACATCATTAACTGCTAAACCTGCCAGAAAAGAACCAACAATTTTATCAACATTAATCACAGTTGCACCTAAAGCAGCAATAAAAACAACCAACAAAATAAATAAAAATTGATTACTTTCTTGATTAGTAGTTCGCCGGAAAAATTGTTTACCTAGCCATTGAAAACCCCAGAGAATTACAACGGAATAAATAGCCAAACTTCCCAATTGAATTGTCAGACTAATTACAGAAAAATTACCAGCATTAATTGACACACAAATTGCTAAGACTAATAAAGCTGCAATATCAGTAAAAATAGTTGCCCCAATTGTTACAGTAACTGCTTGATTTCCTACTACACCCAACTGTTGTACTATCGGATAACCTAAAAGAGTATGAGAAGCAAGTAAAGAACCTGTTAAAATTGCACCATTCCAACCTAAACCAAATATTTTTGCAACTAATGTACCAGTAATAATAGGGAATAAAAAAGTCGCAACACCAAAACCAAGAGAGCGGTCTTTATGTTTTTTAAATTCTGCTAAATCAATTTCTAAGCCAGCAACAAACATCAGATAAACTTTTCCAATATCTGATAATAACTTCATTGTCTCTGTTTCTGGGTCGAGTAATTTTAATCCATCTCCACCTAAAACAATTCCTGCTACTAATAAACCCACTAATCCAGGAAGTCGGAGACGCTCAAACAGAGGGGGGAGAGTTAAAATTACTAATAAAAGAATCGTAAATGTGACAATCGGATTTTGTGAAAGCAATTTTGTTATCCTCTAATAAAAAATATCCTATTCTCTCTACTTTATAGCAATATGCTAATTTTGAAGTTTTCGTAGGATATTTTTAGAGCAATCAGAAAATAACTTATGCACAAGAAGAAAGGCTTTTAAAAGAAGCGATCGCCTTAATTATGGATTTACT
>NZ_LGSU01000418.1 GCF_002260545.1 Hydrocoleum sp. CS-953
GAGTAGGGGAGTGGGGGAGTGGGGGAGATGATGAAGTAAGTCAAAAAAATTCTACCTTTTTCCTCTATTCTAGAATTCTCCATCTCCTGACTCCTTTGGCAAAAACCCTTACCTTTGCGGAGATACGCTTAGGGCTTCTATAGAACCCCTGAAGGTATTTATTTTTTTATACATGATGGGGGTGCGGAGTGTGGGAAGGTGGGGGCATTTTTCTACCTTTTTCCCCTCTGAGTATTTCTTAATCTCCTGACTTCTGACTCCTGAGGACTGACTCCTGAGCCAAAAACTCGCAACAAAGCCCAAGATACGCTTAGGGCTTCTATAAAGAAGAATGTCTTAACCTTGGTGCCTAGGGCTATAAAATTTTGGTATTGAGTAGACTTGGAGGACAAAGACGGAAAGTAGATAAGGGAGGAAAATCTGACAATGAAAGTTCACTTACAAATATGAAATTGCTCAAAAGAGGATTTTTCCTTTGTATTATCTTCTTTGTCCTCCTGATCAGGTTGTCTTCCTTAGTCCTACCCCTTTCATTAATTGATTGGGATGCCCCCCCTAGAGATTGTTAATTTTGCTCGAAAGTAGTTTCCTGGATACATAAGGATATATGAGTCAAGAAGGCCAACTAAAATATATCTAGATAATCTAGATAATTACGTTAGATATATGGTTAGTAGTATGTATAATTACTTACTCTGAACATCCTAACCTTTGCCACTATCAAAGTAATGAAAATGAAGATCAGAAAACTACTGTTAACGCTATTGACTCTAGCTTTTGTTACTCCTACTGCTCTAATAAGTAGTTGTCAAAACCAGACGACTCAAAATCAGGCCAACCAAGTTCAGACAAATGACAAAACTCCAGGCACTCTTAAGCTCCGTGCTAATGGAGAAGACTTTGTGAGGAAAGGTTTTATTAGTAAAGATGGATGGAAAATAACATTTGACCAACTCTACGTCAACCTAGTTGAAGTTACTGCCTATCAAACAGATCCACCCTACAAAGCTGAAACAGGAGGAAAACCAGAAGCAAAAGAAAAAGTTATTCTTGCTCAAAGCAAAATAGTAGATTTGGCAGAAGGAAATGAAACAGCAGAAACTATTTTAGTGAGTGAAATATCTGCACCTCCGGGTCGCTACAATGCTATCTCTTGGAAAATGCCCAAAGCAACTGAAGGTCCAGCAAAAGGTTATTCTTTATTAATGAGTGGCACAGCTACTAAAGATGGTCAGAGTATACCCTTTACTCTAAAAATTGACCAGGAACTAGAATTTACCTGTGGAGATTTTGTCGGGGATGAGCGTAAAGGTATTCTTCAAGCTGGAAATACTGCTGAATTAGAAGCTACTTTCCATTTTGACCATATTTTTGGTGATAATGGTGCCACTCCAGATGACGAAATTAATACAGGAGCATTAGGTTTTACTCCTCTCGCAGCGATCGCCACAGCAGGAAAAGTTGAGGTGGATATGGCTAAATTAAAAAATCAACTCTCTCCTACTGACTACCAAAAATTTATAGCAATTTTGCCTAGTTTGGGTCATGTGGGGGAAGGTCATTGCCATAGCGTTAATTAATTAATGGATAATTGATAATTACCTCTGGTTGAAACCATCAGATTGAATACAAGGAAATCTCCTAGCACTTTTCTCTTGGTCGATTGGATATGGCGTTTTGCTGGCACAAAGCTATCCTAGGTTATGCTCCGCATTTCCTGACGGAATGCTCCGCAAACATGTCGGCTCAAGCGCCGAAACGCTTTATATGTCGTCCAGCGTTTTCCTACGGAACATGAAAAGGAAGTTGTGGGAAGCAAAGGCTGTCCCGACATGAAAAGCGGAGCGGCTCTGTAAGAACGGGGAGACCAGCTCCTACCGACCCGCTGCCTCTTCCAGAGGAGCTGCGCTAACGCTAAGGCTTTATATTTTGCGAAGCAAAACGCCATCCTATCCTAAGGTCATGCTCCGAAAACGACCGCTTTTTCTCTTGAAATAGAAGGCTTTATACCTTAATTTTTCGGTAAAAATTCAAAAACTATCTAGATTAATAATTTTTGTCTTCTAATTTATCTGACTTTCATCTTATTTTGGTTAGTAATTAATTCAACTATTGCGTAATAGTTTTTAGATTTTAGATAAAGTCGCAAGGGTGGCGATAGTGCTACGCACCGTCGCTAAACCTAAAAAATGGCGGGAGGAAAGTTCCCGGAAGATTTATCCCCTGGTTGAATAACGACACGCGGGTAATAAAGCGGAGTAAAATTCTGCTATACTAGCCATAGCAAGTAAGAACAAGGTTTGTCGCCATGACAAGAGCGCTAGTGCGGTGAAATTCCGGCAGACAGGAGACGGGGACGATGCTTCCTACGACGGCTGTTTGCGCAGCATTCCCTTAGAAAAGCAAGCAGGCAGCTAGAGCAGCGATTTATTGCTCCAACCAGCGTGAGTAAAACCACTCGGAAAGCTACAAAAAAAGTAAGCTCACAGCTAGATTTGGGTCTATGTCGAGGAGTATAGGAGTCTGTTGATAGGCTTGAAGCAAATGTGGATTTATGAGGGGCTGCGTGCGGAATTTACTTCCGTACTTTAAACGCCCCGTCCCATTTGCGGTGGACTAACCACAGAATCCAGGGTGTTTCAACCCCTGGAGATGTCAAATTTCCAGGACTTACGCATTTTTGAGTCTTATATCATGTCCGGTAGCATCGGTATTGCAAGTGAGAAGGTAAGGAAGAAGGAAGAAGGCTTTAGTTATCTAGGAGATAAGGAAGAAGGAAGAAGCAAGAAGAAAAGGAAAAACCTTAAATTAGGTAAATATTTCCCCAACTTTTACACGCTCCGATACCACCGGAGATGATATTAAACACTATGTATCTATAACGTTATAGTTTTTGAAGGCTATATATATAGAAGCCCTAAGCGTATCTCCAGAAAATAGGTCCAAGTCGAGAAGTAATTGATAATTTATGGGTAATAATTGATTGGATTTGGGATGAAAGGAGAGGTCTAATACACCCCATGTCCCCACACTCCCCACGCTCCCCACACTCC
>NZ_LGSU01000419.1 GCF_002260545.1 Hydrocoleum sp. CS-953
TCAAATTTATCCAATGGTTGATTTGGAGTTTTACATCAATATTTATGAGGGTTTTCAGACCCAAAGCCATAGAATTTTTCGGGATAGTTTATCAAATTTATCCAATGGTTGATTTGGAGTTTTGCACAAATATTTATGAGGGTTTAGAGACTAAACCCCTACGGTTTTTCCCATATAATGTCTAATACAAAATCTCCTTGATTTACAGAATGGTTTGTTGAATTATCTAAAATTAAACCATCTGTTTCTGCAAAGACATCTACAACTTTTGGTAAGTCTTGATTTTTGTTAAAATTTAATACCTGATAAATACGCTGATTTTGTTTAACAACTGTACCAGGCTCGACTCGATTTTGAATCATGCCACCTACAGGAGCATAATAACTTTTCATCTCTTTTTTAGGAGTAAAAACTATTTGATTATCTTCTGTTTTATTCAAGGGAAATTCCGGAATCTCTAAGAATTTTTTATTAGCTAAATAATTTTTCAATCCCCGAATCCCTTTTGCTACTGATTCAGGATTCATTTTCATTCCTGAACCTAATTCTAATGTCCATGATTCTATATCAAATTGAATTGGTTTTCCTAACCTTTTTAAATTCCTTTCTAAAGCTAACCAAGGTTTCAAAAATGCCTCATCAAAAGCATCTCCATCATATTCACCTTCACCCATTAACATTCCATAATCTAAAAGAAATGACTTAGCACTTTCTTCCCTACCATGAAAGCAATAAAGATAATCTACACTTTGATTAGTTGAACTATGTAAATCTATCACATAGTCTGCATCTAAACATAATGATTGAAGTTGATATCTATATTGTTTATAGAAAGGTGTACTACTAGGAGAATTAATTTTTTCTAACTGCTGATTAAAACTAGCTAAAATTTGTTGACGATAGTTATTTTTTATTTCAGTTTCTGTTAAATTAATTTGACTTTTAGCAAAAGCTTCGATATCTACATCTTCCTTTTCATAATCCCAAAATATCCGGTTCCAATCTTTACCATTATAGCTGTCATATCTACCTGAAGAAAATTGATGCGATCGCGCATTAACTCCTTCGGGATTACACACAGGTACTAACAATATTTCTCCTGTTAATTGACTATTATCTAAAGTCATTAAAAATTCTATTAAGTGATGAATAACAGCATTACCACTAATCTCAGCTCCATGCAAATTTGCCTGAATATAAGCTTTTTTTCCTGTTTGATTTCCGGTGAATTTATAAACTTGTAATGACATAAAATCACCAGAAGCAAGTTGTCTTAAAGGTATAGAATAAATCTTTGGTTTCATCAATTTTTTGAGGTAATATACAAATCCTAAATGATTTGTGAAAAAAACTCTAGGGGTTTGCTCTCCAAACCCAAGCGCGAATAGGATTTAGAAACCAAACCCCTACGAAAAATATTACACACACGACTTACACAGAAGCGCTATATCTAGTAGGGGCGAATGGTATTCACCCCTACAGGTGGTATATATTTTCATATTTTTGTAAGCCCTAAACCTATTGAGGATTGCTATAAATTCGGTAGTAGTGTATAAATGGAGTTTCCTGAAAAAGTTTTTTGGTTGAGGTAGGGAGTAGTTAGGAAAAATGATAATCACAGAGAAAGTCATTACTTCCCAAACTTCCCAAGACCCTAATTATCAATTATCAATTATCAATTATCCATTATCCATTATTAATTACGCCATCACCATTCCCCCATCCACATTAAACACTTGACCTGTAATATAATTTGCTGCATCATCAGCAGCTAAAAACCTAATCATACCCGCTACTTCTTCTGGTGTACCATAACGACCTAGAGGAATAAACTTGACAATTTCCTCAGAATTTTTTAAGTCTTTTGNATCAATTATCAATTATCCATTATCCATTATTAATTACGCCATCACCATTCCCCCATCCACATTAAACACTTGACCTGTAATATAATTTGCTGCATCATCAGCAGCTAAAAACCTAATCATACCCGCTACTTCTTCTGGTGTACCATAACGACCTAGAGGAATAAACTTGACAATTTCCTCAGAATTTTTTAAGTCTTTTGTCATATCAGTAGCAATAAACCCAGGTGCGACAGCATTTGCAGTAATACCACGATTAGCTAACTCTTTTGCTACAGTTTTAGTAAAACCAATTACTCCTGCTTTAGCTGCACTATAATTAGCTTGACCAGGATTACCCATTTGTCCAGTCACCGAAGCAACATTAATAATACGCCCACTTTTTTGTTTGAGCATAATTTTACTCACGGCACGAGTACAAAGAAATACCCCAGTCAAATTTAAGTCTATTACTGACTGCCAGTCATCAGGTTTCATCCGCAATAGTAGAGTATCGCGGGTAATACCAGCATTGTTAACTAGGATATCGATGCGACTCCACTTTTCCATAACTTCTTTGACAAGGTTATCCACTTCCTCAGCTTTAGAAACATCTGNAGCATAATTTTACTCACGGCACGAGTACAAAGAAATACCCCAGTCAAATTTAAGTCTATTACTGACTGCCAGTCATCAGGTTTCATCCGCAATAGTAGAGTATCGCGGGTAATACCAGCATTGTTAACTAGGATATCGATGCGACTCCACTTTTCCATAACTTCTTTGACAAGGTTATCCACTTCCTCAGCTTTAGAAACATCTGCTTGTAGTGCCATCCCACTACCACCCGCAGCAACTATTTCTGCCACTACTTCCACCGCAGCGCCACTTGACTTAGCATAGTTAACAACTACATTTGCCCCTTCCATTGCCAATGCTAAGGCTGCCGCCCGGCCAATTCCTCTGGATGCTCCTGTGATTATTGCTACTTGTCCTTTCAAACGTTGTAGTGTTTCAGGTAATGCTTCCATAATCAAATCCTTTTTTTGTCAAATTAAACTAACTTATCTTAGGGGATTATGGTTTATTCCGTTAAGCTAAGATAACTGAAGCCAAAAGTCTTAAGCCAGAAGTCATAAGGCGCAATAGTTGCGCAGTCTGATTGGCGACGTATAGAAGTTAAATTGTTGTTGTCAGTATTCTTTAATTATG
>NZ_LGSU01000042.1 GCF_002260545.1 Hydrocoleum sp. CS-953
TGCCCATCCCACTTACATTCATCCCTTAATTCAGCAACGCGAATTATCGCCCTAGTAGACTGACACAGCTAATGAGTGTGGGTATTTATTTTGGGGCGGGTTTATTTGATCTGATGGTTAAACTCGTTAATTTAACGTGGAACCCGCCCTTACTATTGCAACATTTTATATGTGTCACGCCACTACTCCCTACTCCCTACTCCCTTATTCTCAAACACACGATTAAAAAAAGGTATAATTTCAGACCAAGCTGAAGTAGTTGCAACAGAGTCATAACGATAACCATCATCACGCATAAAAGTATGCTCTGCTTCATATAAGAAAATTTGGTGAGTTACACCAGTTTGCTCCAAAGTTTGAATAATAGTTTGGCGATCGCCTTCTGGTGTATGAGGATCTTTACTACCAAAAACAATAAGTATCTCACCTTCAATTTCACTCATTCGTTTAATTGTATCAGCAACTCCCTTACCTAACTTCCCACTAGGAATACCAGTGGGATAACAACAAACTGTAGCTTTAATATCTTTCTCAAAGGCAGCGCGGAAAGCTAAATGTCCGCCAATACAAAAACCCATAGCACCTATTTTATCCGCAGCAACAGAATTTTCTGCTTTGATAAATTCAATTACAGCTTGGGTATCCGCATCATACTCAGGTACTGCTGTTCGACGAGCATTATCATTACCCCGCATCTTCCCTAGGTCATCTGGCTCCATAACAAGACCTATTGGCTCAGTTCGATGAAAAATTTCTGGAGCAGCAACTACATAACCATACCCCGCCAAATAGTTAGCTAGACGAATTATTGGGCCTCCTAACTGATAGATATCAGAGTAAAATACAATACCTGGGTAAATTCCTGGTGGTTTAGGGGTTGCTACATATACACGCATTAAACTGTCATCAACGATTAAATTAACGTTACGTTTAGTAATTTGCACCTATTACCTCCATTGTTGTACCCAAGAATTTTTCTACAACACTACCTTACCTTTTTGAAGTTTATGATGAACGTTTATTGAGAATTGAGTTATATATTTGCATAAATAGTTGCTACAAATTTATATTCCATATTTCTTATTTATTCTGATTTATAAATAAAGAGTATGTAACGTTATTTTATCGGCATAGTATTACAGACTAACTTTTCCTGGTAGTGATAAACAAGTAATGATAGTAATAGGTGGTAGGCTAAAAACAGCTCTCTGATAATACCTTCAGGAATAAGAAATAGAAAACACCGGAGTCACCGAATAGTTCTGATATTTTGTACTATTTCCTGAATAACTGTAACTGCCTAGCAAAAATAGCAAAATTCCGTAATTTCTCGGTAGTCTCTAGGTGGGTATTGCTGAACAAACTTTAGACTTTGAAAGGCTGTATTCCTAATAAACAGTAGAGTATAGCTAATTTTATCTAGTCATTTTATAGGCAATTTGTCTTCACAAAATTATCTATAAAAGTTCAGTATTTTCTGGGTAGATATTTGATGATTTT
>NZ_LGSU01000420.1 GCF_002260545.1 Hydrocoleum sp. CS-953
CGGGAAACCGTTCCCTCCGGGACGCTTTCCTACGGAATGCTCCGCAAACGCGCACTTCGGAGCTTTGCGTTAGCAAACGCCATCCCATCCTAACGGACTGCTCCGCAAACGACCGCTTTTTCATCCCCTTCAAAGGGGAGGCTCATGCCCTCATTTTTTGGTAAGGATTCAGGCATAATATATAGGAATCAGGTAAGCATTTCTTTCGGAATGCTGGGCCAACAGCTAGCTCCCCATCAGTTCTCAGTTTTTTGATGAATTAAGTAAGGATTTATTGAAGAAGAATTATCTTAACTGAATAGCTACTTATTTCAAGTATAAATTATCGGGAATATATCAATAATACTTTCTAATTTTAAGACAAGAAAAACTTCAATAATTGATAATTGATAATTGATAATTGATAATTGATAATTGATAATTGATAATTGATAATTACCTCTCCCTAAAAACGGATAGGATTGAATAAAAGGAAATTTTTTTTGTTTCTCCACGGTGAGTGAGAGGCTTTATACATTTATTTTTCGGTAATTATAGTAAGTGATGAAGTCCGCAATTATGACTCATAATATAAGGTAAAAGCGGAAACCTGTTATAGGTATTACGCAGGAAATACTGAAGACGCAAAATATAATTTTCCACTACCTTATATATATCCGAAAAGTGAGTAAAGTAGTAATCTATCCAACCCTTTTTTGTTGAGATTGTTTCAACCAATATTCGACCCAAGTTCTTAATTCATCAAGATTACTTAAAACAAATACCATTTCAGGGAATTAAGTCCGCAAAAGTAAAGCTAACATTAGGCAAATATAAATCAAAAACAATCCTCAAATTGTCTTGAGTAAATAAAAAATGGAATAAGTTAATGATTTTATACTACCAATACTTAGCAATTATGGTATATTCTAGACTAGAAAAAAAACTTTTTTATTTTCCTTTAGTATCTGGCGAAATGAATAAATATTCTCCAAAAAACTACAACCCCCATTTACAAAACCTAATGCAAAACGCAAATATTTCCAGCTATAGGGAATTAAGTCAAAAAGCTGGAATTTCTGAGTTACAGCTTATGCGGTTGCAACGTGGCCTAGCATCANCAATTATGGTATATTCTAGACTAGAAAAAAAACTTTTTTATTTTCCTTTAGTATCTGGCGAAATGAATAAATATTCTCCAAAAAACTACAACCCCCATTTACAAAACCTAATGCAAAACGCAAATATTTCCAGCTATAGGGAATTAAGTCAAAAAGCTGGAATTTCTGAGTTACAGCTTATGCGGTTGCAACGTGGCCTAGCATCACAAATGCGAGTAGATATTTTACTCAAAATTAGTCAAGCATTAGGAATAACTTTAACAGAACTATTAACTAATTTTGCACCTGAACTTATCAAAAAATCACCAGAAACTTCCACCTCAGCAGTAGAAAAAGAATATAACAATCTCCAGAAAGAATTAGAGCAACAAAAAAAATTGTTAATGCAAGAGTTTCAGCATTCTAGTTTACAAATTTTAGAATCTTGGCTACAACAATGGCCAANAGTCAAGCATTAGGAATAACTTTAACAGAACTATTAACTAATTTTGCACCTGAACTTATCAAAAAATCACCAGAAACTTCCACCTCAGCAGTAGAAAAAGAATATAACAATCTCCAGAAAGAATTAGAGCAACAAAAAAAATTGTTAATGCAAGAGTTTCAGCATTCTAGTTTACAAATTTTAGAATCTTGGCTACAACAATGGCCAACTGTTGTACATAAAGCTAAACAAAATCCTCGTCTAGGAGCAGTAAAAATATTGCCTTTGTTAAGTCCAGTAGAAAAATTGATGGAACACTGGAATGTGGAATCTATCGCTAATGTTGGAGCAGAAGTTCCTTTTGACCCCCAGTTGCATCAACTGATGGAGGGATCTGTGGAGAAAGGAGAAATGGTAAAAGTTCGTTATACTGGCTATAAGCAAGGGGATAAACTGCTATTCCGTGCCAAAGTTAGTCCTACAATTTAAATCAAAGAGCAGAGAAGCTCAAAATTAGGAATTGATTTGGACATACTTGGAGTTAATCTCAGTAATAAGCTATACTAGCCTAGGTTTCTTAATACTTAGAATTATAGCTTCTAGAAAATATGAGCAATCGTGTTGTTAAATATATTAAACCCTCTGGTATTTTAGACGGTACTAAAGCTACTTCATTTCGCCAAGAAATTAGTGAACAAGTTGATGCTGGAGCTGATATTGTTGTGATAGATTTTAAAGAAGTAACTTTTATGGATAGCTCCGGTTTAGGTGCTTTAGTCTTAGCGCTTAAAACTGTTCGTGCTGCTGGATGTCAGTTAGTTGTTTGTTCTATTAATGAGCAAATTAGAATTCTGTTTGAACTAACAAGTATGGATCGAGTTTTTGAGATATTTCCTAACCGAGAAGAGTTTCAAAAAGATCATTCTGAATCTAATAAAAATCTTCAAGCTCAAAGCAAATCGTAAAATTTATCAATCAGTATCTTAGATTTTCAAAAGTATGTAAGTAGTAGATTAAATCTTCCTCTATAGATCCGTCACTAATTCAAACAAAACCTGAAATATTTATGGGTAAAAAGAGGTGCATCTATGAAAAAGTGTACATCCCCAAAAAATTGAGCAGGAAGAAATTTTTGATTTGAGATAAGATTCACTATCTAATTTGATGCCTGGAAAAAAAATCAAATCAAAATTTTGTCACTAACCTTCTACTTATCTGAAGTCTAAGATACTTTAGGTTAAATAATTTATATGTTTGATTTGTAATTACTATGAAGATTAAAGCCATCTAAGTTCAGTAATAACTTTTTCGGATGAATTTTATGAGGCGATCGCGTGGGAGTTCTAGGTCGATGTTTTTGAGGTTATGTTGTCTGGCTCCTCGGATGCGGATGGTATTTTCAGGAGTGGTCATTTTAGTTATTAGTTTAGGGAATAGGGAGTAGGGAATAGGGAATAGGGAAAAAGAAGGGATGGTTGAAAGGGGCTAACTTTATTTCTTGGTCATAGAAATTTTGTTTGATAGTAGTAAAT
>NZ_LGSU01000421.1 GCF_002260545.1 Hydrocoleum sp. CS-953
CTTATATTCAATTCTCCAGGGTAAAACCAGAGGTAATTATCAATTATTCATTATCCATTATCAATTAATCAACACTATATATATCTATCCTCTTAATCGAGATGGTAAATTTCCAGTTCGCACCTGGAAATTCAAGTTTTGACCATTCCGATTAACTTCTAATTCCAACAAACTACCTACAGTTTTGTTCTGAACAATTTGTTGTACATTTTCAGATTCACTAATAGTTTGATTATCAATTTTTTGAATTATATCCCCTGGTTTTAAACCACTTTTATCAGCAGGAGAACCAGGAACAACCTGCATTACTAATACCCCTTGATCAGTGAATAACTGAATATTTGTATTGAAATTTCGGTTAAGTTCTTGCTTAAGTTCCGGTGTTAAAGTCTGCATGGCAATACCTAAATAAGCGTGTTCTGCCTTACCTACCCTAATTAATTGTTGAGCAATTTGTTGAGCATTATTAATAGGAATTGCAAATCCTAAACCTTGGGCACCATCAATAATAGCTGTATTAATGCCAATTACTTCACCATTTTGATTCAGCAGAGGGCCACCAGAATTACCAGGATTAATCGCAGCATCCGTTTGAATAAATCCTACCCGCTTATCTGGGACACCCACATCATTACTAGAACGACCTGTGGCACTAATTATACCCACTGTCACAGAATTATCTAGACCTAGGGGGTTGCCAATAGCGATCGCCCATTCTCCAGGTTGCAGATTATTTGAATCTCCAAGAGAAACAGTTGGAAGATTATCAGCATCAATTTTAATTACTGCTACATCAGTTACAGAGTCTGTGCCCAAAACTCTACCTTGAAGGCGACGACCATCTTTGAGAACTACTTCTACGGTAGTTGAACCTTCTACAACGTGAGCATTAGTCAGAATATTACCATCAGAACTGATGATAAAACCAGAGCCAGTACCTTGCTCAACCCCTCGACCTGAAGGTGACCTAGGAGATTCATAACCATAAAAATCTTCTGGTATTCCTCTACCAAACATATTAGGTCTTTGGCTAACGGTTCTAGAAGCATTAATCCTAACTACTGCCGGACCAACTTTTTGGACGGCATCTACAATAAAGTTGCTATTGGAAATAGGAACTCTAACTGGTAACCAACTAGAGCTTTCTGAGCTAGAAGTACCATCACTTTTGCTAGGGGATTGAGTTACTGATAATTGAGTAAGCTGGCTTGAGTTTTCCGGAGAGCTAATTGTCTGGAATATTAGGCGCTCACCTAACAATGCTCCGACCGCTCCGGTTAGTAGTAATAAATAAGTTAAAGGTTGTTTCCAAAAAACTTTACCTGTTGTATTTTTCATTGTTATTTATCTGTAATTGGTTAGTCTGTCAAGAATTAATAATCAGAGTCTTAAGTAGGTAGACAAAATTATTTGTGTATTTACTAATCGGCTATATTCCCTTTAACTCTTATCTATTGACTCTTGCCTACCACCGCCAAAATATTAAATTAATTCTGTCCAGGTACTTATCTCCTGATGGAGAGGTGTTCTTTAAATTTTCCTACAATATCTATTTAGTCTATTACTTAGGGCATAGTAAAAAATAAATTATCCAATTTGTGGACTTGACTTACTTGTTTTACTTACCCTGCTCCTTTACATTTAATCCAAAAGGATATTTTTTGATTTGGAAGTCTCTTACTATCTACTCCTGAATGTTTATGGGAATTTACATTTTGCTTGTATTATGGTTATAAACTAAATTTAACACTCCTGGGAAATGATGTCCGGGGATGAAGAATTAGTGATTCCACTCTGATGCTTAGTGTTTCAGAGTCATTGAAATTCACTCTTTAGCTTTTTCCTTGATCTAGTTAACTTTTGGGGAGCTAATTTTTACCATAGATAGAATTAAAATATTAAGTTACATATTTCAATCTGGGATATCTTGGACTTTAGTATATTTACAATCCCTAAAAAATTTATCCGGTTGTTTTTAAGGAAATCAAGTTGATACTATTTTTTTTCATACATTCAGGATTTATTTACCGAAATAATTAATCATTAAACAATTAAATAATTAGATAATTCACGCCTTGAAGCCTCCCCTTTCAAGGAGAAAAAGCGGTCGAGAGATGGCGAGGTTTCCCGCTCTTAACAGAGCCGCGAACGCTTTTCATGTCGCGCAGCGAAACGCCATATCTAATCGACCAAGAGAAATAAATATTTTCCTTATTTGTCAATCCTCTCCCTAAAAGGGAGAGGTAATTATCAATTATCNATATCTAATCGACCAAGAGAAATAAATATTTTCCTTATTTGTCAATCCTCTCCCTAAAAGGGAGAGGTAATTATCAATTATCCATTATCCATTAATGAATGTTGATGCTAATTTCTCAAAAAACGATGATTGTTTAACATTTGTTTGATTTGATATTCATTTTTGTCTTGAATATTTATTTGATTTTTTTATGATATTGGGTAGGTTTCAACAATTAATAATTAACAATTAATAATTAATAATTACCTCTTCTGTAATAGAAGGATTGGGCTAAAAGGAATTTTTTTTCTTCTCTTGGTCGATTGGATATGGCTCACTTCGGAGTGGCTCTGCACTCTTCGGGAAACCTGCTCCTACGGATTCCCTTCGCTTTATATGTTGCGAAGCAAAACGCCATCCCATCCTAGGTCATGCTCCACTTGCCGACCGCTTTTTCATCTCCTTAAAAGGGGAGGCTTTAGACATCCGAATTTGGTAATTAAATGTGAGCTTTTCTAAGCAAACAGGAACAAGCTTTGCCTAGCAGCACCTCAAAAAAATCATAGTAACTGGGATTGGTTTTCTATAGTCATTTCAGTTTATATTGAGACAAGTGTTTCTTGTATTTAAACAGTTTCAGCGGAAAAAGTATTTCATTCTTATTTGAAATGACTATAAATAAATTATCTCCAAACTTCCCTGGCAATGACCTATAAGATTATATTTTTTTAGCTATATAGCATATATTTATCTTGTTTGATTTTGTATTTATTTTTAGCTTAGAAATTTATTTTATTTATTGATAATTTTTGTACTAAAT
>NZ_LGSU01000422.1 GCF_002260545.1 Hydrocoleum sp. CS-953
TAGCTGGTTTATTCTTAATATTGATATTGTTAGGATTTTTGCAAGTAGTTAGTAATTTAGGAAAATCATTATTTTTGTTTATCTTAACTAGCCCATTCAAAGTTTTCAAGAGTATTTGGAGCTTGAGTAATAAATCTACTTCTGTAGAGGCAAAATTTACGAATAAAAAATTTTCTAAGGCAACTGATTTAGGTAAAAATTTAACATTAATGGATTCTTCTAATAAAATTTTAAATAATCGCCAGAGACTAATGCAGATTTTGACTAGGCTAGAAGAAATTAAAACTGAGCAAAATCAACTTTTAGAAGAAGCTTCAAAAATTATTAAATCTCAATCAAAATTTAAGTAAGGTTTATACTAATTTAATTTAGTTGTAGTTTATCAAAGTGAGAGTAGTAATTTCTGTTATAATTGATTCCTCACAATTTTTTTTGACTGTATATAAAGAAAAAGTTGATTTTATTCAGTAGTAAATTATTGCTAGATAAAATTATATTGACGTTAAATTATTAAGACTATATATGGTCAGTCAAAAAACAATTGATATTGTTAAATCTACAGCTCCTATTCTGAAAAAAGAAGGAAAGCAAATTACTACTCGGATGTATGAAATAATGTTTGAAAAACATCCTGAAGTTAAGTCACAATTTAATATGTCAGCTCAAGCTGATGGCTCTCAACCAGCTAAATTAGCAACTGCAGTTTATGCTTATGCTACTCATATTGATGATTTGCCTGCTTTAAAATCAGCGGTTGAAAAAATTGCTCACCGTCATGTACAAACTCATGTACAACCAGAACAATATCCAATAGTTGGAGAATGTATGTTGGAGGCGATGAAGGATGTTTTGGGAGAGAATGCAACCCCAGAAGTTATAGATGCTTGGACAGAAGCTTATCAGGTATTGGCGGAGGTTTTTATTCACCGAGAGCATGAAATATATGAGGAAGAAAGTGTTTCTTAACTGAATTTTTGTGAGTAAAAAAAAGGGAGGAAATATTAGACATCTCCAGAAAATAAATTGATCTTTATTGAGTATAAGCTAGAGTTGTAAAAATCACTCACAAAATCATTTTTCGTCTCTTTTAGGTAAAAATCTGTTCCCTGTTCCCAGTTAAGTGTTCCCTACTTTTACAAGAAATATATATCTTTTTCGGAGAAGTCTATTGAGTTTAATAATTGCGGGGGAGCGTAGTGGTGTTGGCAAAACAACTGTAACGTTGGCGTTACTAGCTTATTTAAAACGGCAACATCTCAAGGTACAATCATTTAAGGTGGGACCTGATTACATTGATCCGATGTTTCATCAGTATGTAACGGGTAAACCTTGTCGAAATTTAGACCCGGTGCTGACTTCTGAAGTTTATGTGCAACAATGCTTTGGGCGTAATATTCAGGATGTTGATTATGCTTTGGTGGAAGGGGTGATGGGTTTGTTTGATGGGGTGAGGTTTTGCGATCGCCCCTTAGAAATAGGGGAAGAAGATGATTTTAATCCCCCCTTAACCCCCTTTGTAAGGGGGGATGAAGATGATGCTCCCTTAAAAAGGGGGGAGGAAGATGATTTTAACCCCCTCTCCTTAGAAAGGGGAGGAGGCGATAAGTGCTTTCCTGATTTTGCTTCTACTGCTCATATTTCCCGGTTGCTGAATTTGCCTGTTTTGTTGGTGCTTGACTGTAGTCGGTTGTCTGCTTCTGTGGCAGCGATCGCTCATGGTTTTGTTTCTCTCGATCCTACTATTAATTTTGCTGGTTTGATACTTAACCGAGTGGGAAGCGATCGCCACTTACAACTATTGCAAAATTCTTTAAAGTGTATAAATTTACCTATACTTGGGATTTTGAGACGGCATCAAAATATTAGTATTCCTGACCGACATTTGGGTTTAGTTCCCACTGATGAAATGCCGAATTTAGATATTTTAATTAATGATTTGGTTGATTTGGCAGAAAGTTGTTTTGATTGGGAAAAATTACTGCCTATTTTAAAAGTTGAGAATGAGATTTATCAGCACCTTTTATCTACTAAGATTTGCTCTGATAAGAAAATACATTTACCGAGGTTAATTACAAATAATTTTGAGAAAAAAAAGTCAGAAATTTTAATAGGAGTGGCTCGCGATCGGGCATTTAATTTTTATTATCAAGATAACCTAGATATTCTGGAAGAGTTGGGAGCAAAAATAGTATTTTGGAGTCCGCTAAAAGATGAAAGTTTACCAGAAGGAATACAAGGTTTATATTTTGGTGGCGGATTTCCAGAAGTTTTTGCTCAACAGTTAAGTGAAAATGTTTTTGTTAGAAAGGCAGTCAAGGAAGCAATTATTTCGGGAATGCCAACTTATGCTGAATGTGGTGGGTTGATGTATTTATCTGAAGCAATTATTGACTTTAATAGTAAGTCTTGGGAGATGGTAGGAATTTTGCCGACTAAGGCAGTAATGGGGAAAAATTTAAAGTTAGGATATCGGCAAGCAATTACTAATATAGATACTCCCTTGTTAGCAGCAAATACACAAGTTTATGGGCACGAGTTTCATCGTTCAGAATTAACTGAAGTACCCCCAATACCTTTATATAAAATGTGGCGAGTTGATGAGAAAAAAAATCACAGTCAGGCAACTGTTGAAGGCTGGAATTTTTATCAAATTCATGCTTCTTATCTGCATCTGCATTGGGGAAATAGGGTAGAGATTCCGAGGCGGTTTATCAACCATTTGAAATAAGGAAGAAGGAAGAAGGAAGAAGGAAGAAGGAATAAATATTGAAGAAAAAAAGCCAAATAATGATAGATATTTCCTCAAATTCAAGAAGCTTTTTGTTGTGAGTATTCAGGAGGAATCAACTCTCAAGATTTCTGAGAGTGAGACTTAATTTTTAGTCAAAGAAAAAGGTAATGTAAAATATTTCAATCCATTTTACTGATTTTTCAGAAGGAAGAAGGAATAAATATTGAAGAAAAAAAGCCAAATAATGATAGATATTTCCTACATTTTCAAGAAGCTTTTTGTTGTGAAGATTTAGGAGGAATCAAGTCTCAAGATTTCTGAGAGTGAGA
>NZ_LGSU01000423.1 GCF_002260545.1 Hydrocoleum sp. CS-953
CAACTTTACTACAAAAGTATAGTTGGCAATGACGACGTTGCCCTGGTTTAATACTGTCAATCTCAACAGTTCAGATTTTATCGCAGTTTAAGCTGAGTTGAAATTTCAATTCCTGTGTGGCACCTTTGAAAAACCTAGCCAATCCTAGACATTTTTAGGAATTGTCTCTCAAAGGTTGCAGATTAAGTCTTAACTGACTACGTTGGCTAAGTCAAGACCAGCATAAGTGAACTCCAGCTTATGTGTTGGTCGCTCTAAATTAAGGACAGCGTTAAAGTGCGCCAATCGGAAGTAGGTTTTGTACCGATAGTGTTTAGGGCATCGACAAGCTTGGCCAACATAATCGAGGAACACTTTACTGAAAAGGACTAGACACCACAATGTCTAATACAAATTACGTTTTTGTCATAGATACAAACAAAAAACCATTACAACCTTGCAAGCCAACTGTAGCTCGTAGGTTGCTCAATTCTGGGAAAGCTGCTGTCTGGCGACGCTTTCCGTTTACTTTGATTCTAGAAAAAGCTGTTGAACCTGTAGAAAAATCTTTAATTATTAAGATTGATCCAGGCTCAAAATTTACCGGAATAGCTTTATTAGATGGCTTTAAGGTGATATGGATGTTGGAAATTCAACACCGAGGTTCCTTAATTTCCGAAAAACTGCAAAAGCGTTCTCAGAGAAGGAGGGCGAGAAGGACAAAGAATCTTAGATACCGTAAACCAGGTAACCCGAACAAAAAGAAGCCATTTGGTTGGTTAGCACCCTCTGTTATGCACAGAGTTGAAACTATTATGACTTGGGTTAAACGATTAATTAAGTTTTGTCCTGTAAAATCAATCTCAATGGAACTGGTTCGCTTTGATACTCAATTAATACAGAATCCAGAAATCACAGGATATCAATATCAGCAAGGGGAACTAGCGGGATACGAGTTGAGAGAATATTTGTTAGAAAAATGGGGTCGTCAATGTGCTTATTGTGGCAAAACTAATACACCACTAGAAATAGAACATATTCACCCCAAGTCGAAAGGAGGCTCAGACCGAGTATCTAACTTAACTGTGGCCTGTAATAAATGCAATCAACTCAAGAGCAACCGAGATGTTAAGGAATTCTTATCTGCAAAACCAGAATTATTAAAGCGAATACAAACCCAAGCCAAATTACCTTTAAAAGATGCAGCAGCGGTTAATTCTTGTCGGTGGAAATTGTTCAACACTTTAAAGACTACTGGGTTGACTGTAATCACATCTAGCGGCGGACAAACAAAATTTAACCGGAGAAAACATAAGCTCCCAAAAGCGCACTGCATAGACGCTGCTTGTGTAGGTGAAGTGAATCAGTTAAATTTCCACACCACCCAAGCTTTAGTTGCTATTTGCAAAGGGCAAGGAGGTAGACAAAAAGCAGCGGTAAATAAATATGGATACCCCATAAGGTATAACCCACTAAAACCCATAAAAGGTTGGAATAGTGGAGATTTAGCATTGAATATTGAAACTGGGGAAGTGGGTAGAGTTAATCCTCGCTCAAAATCAAATAGTTTTAATTTTACAGTGCCAGGACAAAAAGCT
Organism: Hydrocoleum sp. CS-953; assembly: GCF_002260545.1. Lineage (GTDB taxonomy): Bacteria > Cyanobacteriota > Cyanobacteriia > Cyanobacteriales > Microcoleaceae > Trichodesmium. The sequence continues at coordinate 1,578 of NZ_LGSU01000423.1, forward strand.
AAAAGTGTTCATGTCAGCAAATTAAAAGTTGTACATAAAAAAGACGGTTATACCTATACATTTTGTCCACAATTGTCCATAAATGTCGAGGAAAATTCCGTCTAGGACTTAACAGAATGTTCTCCATGCGATCGCATTATGGAATTTTTACGTTTAGGATGGAAAATGATGTTTACACCAGAATTATTAGAAGTTTGTTGAAGTTTTCAAATAGATCGATATCGAAATGAAATCCACTATCAAACTTCTAACTTTTGACTTCTACAGGACTTACGCAGAGCCACTATATCTAGCAAGGGCGAATGCCATTCGCCCCTACAGATGGTGTGTAATTTCATTTTTTGCGTAAGTAAGTCTTGTTCTAACTTCTAACTTCTAACTTTTGACTTTTGAATTTTGAATTTTGACTTTATAAACAATAGTGGTTAAGGAAATTTTCTTTCCTTAACTTCCAAACTATATTCTTTAACTGCTTCAGTAATACTCTCTCGTAAATTAGCATAAGATTTCGCAAAGGGTGGCTGCCAATCAGAAATTCCTAAAACATCATTAATTACTAATATCTGACCATCACAATAAGCACCTGCACCAATACCAATAGTAGGAATAGAAACTTTTTCCGTAATCTCTTTTGCTAAATCTACTCCAATATGTTCTAAAATCATGGCAAAAGCACCAGCTTGTTCCAAAGCTACAGCTTCTGCTAAAATACGCGCACTAGCATCAGGAGTTTTACCTTGTCGGCGATAACCTCCAAATTGATGTACAGACTGGGGAGTGAGACCAATATGACCCAAAACAGGAATACCCACTGATGTTAATTTATCCACAGTTTGAGCGATCGCCTCATTACCACCCTCTAACTTTACAGCTTGAGCGCCAGTTTCTTTAAGTATTCTCCCTGCGGAATGTATAGCTTGTTGAGGACTTTCCTGATAAGTTAAAAATGGTAAATCTACCACTATCAAAGCCTGCTTTACACCTCGTCGCACTGCTTTAGCATGATGAATCATTTCATCAAGAGTGACTGGTATAGTTGTATCATAACCTAATGTCACCATTCCCAGAGAATCTCCCACCAGGATTAAATCTACTCCAGCATTGTCTAAAATTTGAGCGATCGTATAATCATAAGCTGTCAGAGCTACTATCGGACGACCTTTTTGTTTCCATTGAATTAATTGTCTAGTTGTAATTGCCATTTTCAGTTAAGTCAGCATATAAAAGTCAATTTTTAATCTAGAGTTCATACCAAATACTAAAAGTTAATCAATCGAAAATTTTATATAGCAGTTCCAGGACTTACGCATAGCCACCACATCTAGCGATTGGCCAATCGCCCCTACAGGTCGTGTATGTTTTCATGTTTTGCGTAAGTCCTGAGTTCTTTAAGTAGTTGAACATAAATAAATAGGTCTGTGTTAATAAATTTAAAAAGATGAGTAATTATTATACTACAAGCATTTTGGTGATATTTCCAAAACTTTATAT
>NZ_LGSU01000424.1 GCF_002260545.1 Hydrocoleum sp. CS-953
CCATAGCGTCGATTGCGATTCGTGTAGGTATTATTGCCATTTATCAAAAGTTAGAGAAACCTTCAAAATTTTATCAGTTAATTGAACATTTATTGACTTTTCACTTGGGAAAAATTGGTTTATAGTAAATTGGCTTTATATTACATTAAGCTAATTCATAAAAGCAAAAAAATATTCTCCCCTAAACCATAAATTGTGTAATTTTGCAAGTTGATTTACATGACTTATATTACTTAAATTTTTTGACTTAGTAACTATCAATCATAAGAATTCATATATTAGTAGTTAGCTTTTTCTATATCTTAATGCACTAATAGATTTTTCATTAATGAGGAAGATTAGCTAATCTGCTTTGAGAGTAACTTTTAATTTTTACTGGCTCTTTGAATTTTACTTCCTCTTTCAAAGAAACTAAATTAATAGCTGACAGCTAAAAGCTGAAGCCTCAATTCTTGCCTATCAATTTATTTGATTAGCTGCGTCTTGCAATTTTTCCACTATTTTTTGTTTTTTTTGCTCCGACTACCATATAACCTAGCTGTAAAAATTTTGATAATTTCTAAGATATCTCGCTCTAAATATTCTTCTTCTGTGGATTCAGAACAGTCATTAATAATTACAATTTCTGTGCCAAATATCTCACAAATTGTAAATATTAGTTCAGCACCGAATCTTACTAAACGGTCTTTATTAGTTAATACTAAACGCTCTACTTTTTCTGAGCAAATCATTTTGATTAACCTTACCAGTCCCCTTTTTCTGTAATTTATTCCTGAACCTAAATCTCGGATAATTTCTACTAGCCAGCCCTGATTATTACAGTATGCTTCTAATACCATAATTTGTCTATCTAAATTGGCTGTTTGCTCAGAACTGGAAATACAGGCATAACCAATGGTTTTACGTTCTCCGGCTCTAGGTCCAAGAAGAGTGGCTACATCATATCGGCGATGTCCATTCTTGGTTCTTTCTGAATTGATTTTGCCTTCAGGTTCCCATCTTCTCAGGGTACTTTCTGCTACTGCTGTACAATACCTATACAATTCCGGCACTCACTAGGTAAAATCTGGTTATGCCAGTCAAAGATGCTTGTTTCTTGCTTCAACCTGGGAGGTCGCCCTCTTCCAGTTCACAAGCGTAAATTCGGGTACAGCCTACCCTACTAAATTGATTAACTTCCCCATACTGAGATAACACCAGTGCCGCATTCATGTCCCGGTCTATTCTCATTCCACAGTTAGGACAGTCAAAGGTGCGGTCTTTTAACTTTAATTCTTGATTAATATGACCGCAATTATGACAAGTTTTGGATGATGGAAACCACTGGTCAGCTAGCACTACTGTCCCCCCAGAACCAACGATTTTGGTTGTCAATCGTTTTCTAAATTCATAAAATCCAAGCCTTGCTATTGATGCTGCTAATTTACCATTTTGCATCATCCCTTTAACGTTTAAACTTTCTAAGCAGACCTGTTTTACTTTACTCACTAAGAGTGTAGTAGTTTTCTCTATGAAATCTCTACGCACATTAGCAATATGACCATGGTACTTCGCTAGTTTTTTGTAATATTTAATCCCATTTTTTGAAGGTGGTTTACCTTTGCCTCCTAGTTGTTTATTCCGATTGCACCATTGAAACTTAGCTAACTTTAATTGCTCTAGTTTAATAGAGTCTGGGAGACTTATCAGGGCGTTTTCCCCCAATTCTAGGTTGGCTATACTTGCAAATTGTTTGACCCCAACATCTATACCAAAAGTTTCTTCACTACGCTCATCTAATAGGGGATGAACTGGCAACTTCTCGGCTTCAATACTAAAACTAACAAACCATTTTTCCCCTGTTCTACTAATAGTAAAAGTCTGACTTGTTGTGGTGTAAGGAATTGATTCCCATAATCTAAAAGTCCCTAATGTTGGTATTTTAATTTTCTTACCAGGGTTAATTGTAACTTTTCCATTACCGTCATAAACTGTGAAAGATTGTCGGTCTTTTTTTCTTTTTAACTGAGGATACTTACTGGTTCCTTCTTTATACCGTTTAAATGCTTCACCTAGATGTTGAAAAACACTTTGATAAATGCGAGATGAATAATTAGAAGTCCAAGCATATTCTGGTTGCTTTTTGACATAGTTAGTAAAGACTTTTTTAGCTTCTAAAATGCGTAATGCGTAACTCCAGCTAACTTCCTGGCCACGTTTGTTAACTTTGGTCATGCCAGAAGTTCCATTAACCATATTGAGGCCATAGTTGTAAACGAAACGAGCATAACCAGCACATTGAGCCANAATGCGAGATGAATAATTAGAAGTCCAAGCATATTCTGGTTGCTTTTTGACATAGTTAGTAAAGACTTTTTTAGCTTCTAAAATGCGTAATGCGTAACTCCAGCTAACTTCCTGGCCACGTTTGTTAACTTTGGTCATGCCAGAAGTTCCATTAACCATATTGAGGCCATAGTTGTAAACGAAACGAGCATAACCAGCACATTGAGCCATTTTTGATCGCTCCTGATTATTAAGCTTTAATTCAAGTTTTTTGGCGTACAATCAAATCACCTCCAACCCTATTATCAACTATTTTTTTGACTTGACAAAAAAATCCCCATAATATGTGTCAGTTATTACCGGAAATTGCCAGAAATATTGATACGAGCAATCAGCTGCTAGCAATTCGGCAGCCTTTCCTATAGAAATTTTGCTCATTTTCCATGATTAGCATATTTGATAAGCAATTTTAGCAAATAACCAGTAAATTTTTGTAAGTATCTTAGGAATTCTTTTTTTTGACAAGTATTATAATTTTCGGATNTTTGACTTGACAAAAAAATCCCCATATATGTGTCAGTTATTACCGGAAATTGCCAGAAATATTGATACGAGCAATCAGCTGCTAGCAATTCGGCAGCCTTTCCTATAGAAATTTTGCTCATTTTCCATGATTAGCATATTTGATAAGCAATTTTAGCAAATAACCAGTAAATTTTTGTAAGTATCTTAGGAATTCTTTTTTTTGACAAGTATTATAAAAATTAATATTTTTATGCGTAACTATAAATTTAATATATTTAAACT
>NZ_LGSU01000425.1 GCF_002260545.1 Hydrocoleum sp. CS-953
ATAATTAGGGTTTGCTGAAAAAAGCAGAGTGTGGGGAGGGTGGGGAGGGTGGGGAGTGTAGGGATACAGAGAAAGTAGAAGGAATAATTTTCCCTTGATTTTTCTGTACTTGTCTGCCTTTTATCCTAACTTTTTGAGGTTTTTCAACTGAAAACTAGGCACTTTTTTCAACCATAAAAAGGCTCAAGCCTTTATCTGTCATGCTTACAGATTTAATCAGCAGAGCAATAATTAGGAATTAGGCTGAAAAAGTCTTTTTTTAAGGAGTGGGGGAGTAGGGGAGTGGGGGAGTAATTTTTTTGCCCAACTCTTACCCAAGATACTAACTTTTTGAGCATGAACATCTGAAAACCAGGCAATTTTTCCAGACCTAAAAATACACCTTATCTCTCTGTAAATGCTTTGAGATTTAATTAACAGAACAATAATTATTAAAGATTGATAATTCAATACTTCACTTCTATTTATGAAAAAAAGATTTTTCCAAATTGCACTTTTATTAATATTCCCAATCATCCTGACCTGGGGACTAATGACCTCTTCTGCAACAGCATTAACTGAAGAACAAAGCTTATTAGGTGAAGCTTGGCGTATAGTCAATTTAGCTTATGTTGATGACTCTTTCAATCATCAGAACTGGTGGTTTAAGCGTCAAAAATTAATGAAGAAACCCCTGAAAACTAGAGAAGAAACCTACAGCACCATTCAAGAAATGTTGGCCAGTCTAGAAGATCCATTCACGCGACTTCTTAAACCACAACAATACCGGAATTTACAGGTTGATACTTCTGGAGAATTAACAGGAGTAGGTTTACAAATNGATGACTCTTTCAATCATCAGAACTGGTGGTTTAAGCGTCAAAAATTAATGAAGAAACCCCTGAAAACTAGAGAAGAAACCTACAGCACCATTCAAGAAATGTTGGCCAGTCTAGAAGATCCATTCACGCGACTTCTTAAACCACAACAATACCGGAATTTACAGGTTGATACTTCTGGAGAATTAACAGGAGTAGGTTTACAAATTGCCCTAGACTCTCAAACAGGAGAACTAATAGTCATCTCTCCCCTGGAGGGTTCCCCTGCTGAAACTGCTGGTATCCAAACAGGCGATCGCGTAGTCAAAATTGATGGCCATTCCACCACAGAATTTTCATTAGATGAAGCTGCAAATAGAATGCGGGGTACTGTTGGTTCTTCTGTGGTATTAACAATTTTGAAAGACAGTAGAGACAAACCCCAAGACATAACAATAATTCGGGACAAAATAGAGATTAATCCAGTCTATGCCAAGTTAAAGTCTAACTCTGAAACAGGACCAATTGGTTATATTCGCCTCAGTCAATTTAATGCTAATGCTACTGCAGAAGTAACCCAGGCTGTAAAAAGTTTTGAGGAACAGGGAGCAATTGGCTATGTACTCGATTTACGCAATAATCCAGGTGGACTATTACAAGCTGGTGTAGAAATTGCCCGTCTATGGTTAGACGAAGGTACAATTGTTTACACGGTTAATAGACAAAGAATTCTTGGTAGTTTTTCTGCTGAAGGTCCTGCTATAACTAATGCCCCATTAGTTGTCTTAACTAATCAGGGAACTGCAAGTGCTAGTGAAATTCTAGCTGGCGCCCTTCAGGATAATGGTCGTGCTTTATTGGTAGGTGAAAAAACTTTTGGTAAAGGCTTAATTCAATCTTTGTTTGATTTATCTGATGGATCGGGATTAGCAGTTACGGTTGCCAAGTATGAAACACCAAACCATAAAGATATTAATAAACTGGGAATTATTCCAGATTTTTTGGTGGAACAAGACCCGATTTTACCTAACCAAATTACCACAGAATCTGACAAACAATATCAAGCTGGAGTAGAGCTTCTAACATCTCAATTTGTATTAGCTAATGCAGCTTAAGTATAACTTCAGCAATTAACAATGAAAAATTAATAATTAATAATTACGCCTTCTTAAAAGAAGGGGATTGACTCAAAGGAAAATTTTTGATTTATCCTCTTAAAAGGGGAAGTTATCAACCTGAATTGTTGAATGAATAATTATTTACTATCAACTCTTAATAATTAATAATTAATAATTAATAATTAATTATTCGGTAAGTAGGGCTTGCTGATTAAATATAAAAGCATTAACAGATAAAGGCTTGGGCTTTTTTAGGAGCAAAAAAAAGTGCAACTTTTTAAGGTTGAGCGACCCANTAATTAATAATTAATAATTAATAATTAATTATTCGGTAAGTAGGGCTTGCTGATTAAATATAAAAGCATTAACAGATAAAGGCTTGGGCTTTTTTAGGAGCAAAAAAAAGTGCAACTTTTTAAGGTTGAGCGACCCAAAAGTTAGGATAAAAGGCAGAATAATCACAGAAAAATCAAGGGATAATTATTCCGACTACCTCATCTAAATTCTCCATTCCTCCTGACTCCTGACTCCTACCGCTAGCAGTCATACTTTTTCAGCAAACCCTAAGTATTCAGCCGTCAGCTATCAGCTCTCAGCTATGAATTATTAACTCAATTCTCATAGGAAGGAAGAATTTAGTCTCCAAAGAGAATGAAAAGTTATAAATAAAAATGTCATCCCTTAACTTTAGTAAGTTATTAGCTTCAAAACTAGGAAATATGAGGGCATTCCACATGATAAAGCTGAATAGTAATAGCTGGATGCTTAAATAATAACTATAGAGAAGAATTAGATTCTGAACTTGCTTTAATACTATTATCTTCTAGCCAAATTATAGGTATTTGATGAGAATCTAATCGGTTACTTTGCTCCTGCATAATAGTCTTAGCTTGACTAGGGTCAAAATAGCGACTAAATTTTTCCTTCTCATTATTCAATCTTTCTGTTGTAGTTTTAATTTCAGATTCAATAACTTGTAGTTTTTCTTGAATAGATTGGTAATGAGGTAACAACTTTAATAAAGCAGAAGTTACACAAATAGAAAGTAATATATTTTTCGGAGTCTTTTTGATCGTAATGCTGTGGCAGAAATGCTGGTGGTATTAAGTCAGAGGTCAATTACTAAAGGGGAAAAAGAAATAGATGGTCAGGAAAATTT
>NZ_LGSU01000426.1 GCF_002260545.1 Hydrocoleum sp. CS-953
ATGTGTACAAGCTATGTAGCAAATAGGAAATAATTTTGGTTATGATTATTTTCCTGATTCTTATTTATTTAGGTAGCATAACTAAATTCTTCATCCGAAATATCTTTAGTATAAGAATTAATCCAAATCAAGGTTTTACTATTGGCATTTATAGACAAGTTAGTGTTAGAAATGTGATAGTCGAGGGAATAGTAATTATTTTTGAACCTCCCTTATTTGCCACGATGAGATTATGCACCAGTTAATAACACAAATAGCAAACCAGAGGGAGGAAATCCCAAAAATGAAACAAAGGCCAATAAAAACAACCATCTATAATCATTCAACTCCTCCTCTAGGTCATCAATATCCAGAAAAACATGGAACCTACAATCAACTTTGCCAATTCATCAAACATATACCTGCTGCTATGGCAATGTTAGACCAAGAAATGTGCTACCTAGCTGCTTCTGGTATGTGGTTACAATATTGGCAACTAGAGTCTAGTGAAATTATTGGGAATCCGCATTACCATATATTCCCTAATCTCCCATCATCTTGGCAGGGACAANCAATATCCAGAAAAACATGGAACCTACAATCAACTTTGCCAATTCATCAAACATATACCTGCTGCTATGGCAATGTTAGACCAAGAAATGTGCTACCTAGCTGCTTCTGGTATGTGGTTACAATATTGGCAACTAGAGTCTAGTGAAATTATTGGGAATCCGCATTACCATATATTCCCTAATCTCCCATCATCTTGGCAGGGACAAGCTGAAAAATGTCTGGTAGGAACTATTGGCCAATTTGAGTTGGAACATCCAATGACTGCTCCTAATGGCTCAATACTATGGGTAAAATGGAAAGTCAAACCTTGGTATACAGATGAAGGTATTATTGCTGGTCTAATTATCTCTACAGAAGAAATAACTCCTGAGAAACAACTACAACAACAACTAGAATTAACTCAGTTAGCAACTGATAATGCTGCTGATGCTATTTTTTGGATAACTTTTGATGGACAACTGTGCTATGCCAATAAAATGGCTTGTAGTTTTCTAGACTATTCTGAATCTGAATTACTTCAGCTAACAATTTGTGACATTGACCAAGAATTATCCAGGGAAGTTTTGCCAACCCATTGGCAACAAGTTAAAAATCAAAATTCTCTGAGGTTTGAGTCAAATTATTGTACTAAAGAAGGTCGTATTTTTCCTGTAGAAGTCAATGTAAATTATTTAGAATTTAATGGTAATGAATATCAATGTGCCATTGTGCGTGACATTTCTTCGCAAAAGAAAATTAATCTAGATTTACGGGAAGCTAAGGAACAATTCCAAGCTGTTTTAAATGCTGTACCAGGGTTAGTGTCATGGATAAGTGCAGATTTACGATATCTAGGAGTTAATAAACATTTAGCTAATGCCTACAATTTACCTATTGAAACTTTTATTAATCAAGAAGTAGGATTTTTACAGACTAGCCCAGAATTTAATAATTTTGTTTATGACTTTTTTGCTAAGGCAGATTTGACTAATGTTAGAGAAGTAAAAGCAAATCTTAGAGGAAAAACTAGAATTTATTTAATAGTTGCTCAGAAATATTATCGGCATAAAGCATCATTACCAACGGCAGTTTTTGTCGGTTTAGATATTACAGAACGTTTGGCAATGGAAGCTTCACTACGCGATAGTCAGGAAAAATTTTGCCAACAAGCTAATCAATTAGAGCAAACTTTACAGAAACTAAACTCGGCTACGACTAAATTAATTCAAAAGCATAAAACTTCTATCTTAGGTCAAGTTGTAGCAGGTGTTACCCATGAAATTAATAATCCTGTTAATTTTATTTCTGGTAATATTGGTTTAGCCATAAATTATGTTCAAGATTTATTGTGCTTGATAGATATGTATCAGCAAAATTATCCTCATCCTCTGCCAGAAATTGACTCAGAAATTGAAGATATAGAACTAGATTTTATTAAAGAAGATTTGCCAAAATTATTAGGTTCGATGATGATAGGGGCAGAACGAATTAGAGATGTAGTTAGATCGCTACGACAGTTTTCTGGATTAGAAGTAGAATCTATAAAAACAGTAAATATTCATAAAGGATTAGACAGTACACTTTTAATTTTGCAAAATCACTTTCAAGGAAAAGGGAATTGCCCTGATATTAATGTGGTTAAAAAGTATGGTAGTTTGCCCTATGTCGAGTGTTATCCTGGAGAGTTGAATCAAGTATTTATGCAAATTTTTACTAATGCTATTGATGCACTGGAGGAAAAATACCTAAATTTAAGTACCAAAAAAATTAACCCTCAACCATTTGAACCAGAAATTTTAATTACTACAGAAGTTAAAGATGATTATATAGCGATTGCTATTGCTGATAATGGAATAGGCATGGTTGAAGAAGTATATGGTCGAATATTTGAACCTTTATTTACTACTAAAAAATCAAAAAATAGTATTGGTTTAGGCTTGTCAATTTCCCAAGAATTAATTGTTGATAAACATCAGGGTAAGTTATCTTGTAAGTCTCTGATTGGAAAAGGAACAGAATTTGTGATTGAAATTCCCATTAAGCTTTCTCACTCTAGTAGGCAATGAAAATAAAAATGTATTTTTCAGGATTTTATACCAATTCCCAGGCATTAATGCTATACTTGGGTAAGACTTCATTTATTAATTAATAACTACATATCAAATCTTTTTTTTGCTAGTTGTAGCTCATTTAATATTAATTATTGTTATTTTTACTTCTCCTGTACGGACGCCCTTATGCANTACATATCAAATCTTTTTTTTGCTAGTTGTAGCTCATTTAATATTAATTATTGTTATTTTTACTTCTCCTGTACGGACGCCCTTATGCAACGTCTCTACCCACTCCCCTGCTCTACAAAATGTAGAAATGTTTTTGAGAAATGGTATTACTAGGTAAGCATTAAGCTATTAGCAGTCAGCAATAAAAATGAAACATTAATGACATCTATTAATATCATTATCTAAGAGATTGAATGTATCAGCAAATATAAAAAGGAGATAGGGAACACTTAACTGGGAACAGGTATGGAAGTCCGAAGAAAT
>NZ_LGSU01000427.1 GCF_002260545.1 Hydrocoleum sp. CS-953
TGTAATTCAAACTGGATGGCTTTTTGAGTTCTGCAAATACAATATCTAGAGAATCTCCCTGAAACTGTTTATCTGTAATTTCTGGGCAAGACGCAAAATAGCTTGATTCTTTTTTTCAAGGGATATATTGATTTTATATGACATTTACAATTGTTCTTCTGAGTAGGTTATATCATGTTCGGTTGAACACTTATAATTAAGATAGTAAGGGAGTAGGGGAGTAGAGGAGTAGGGGAAAATTTAAAATATATCCTCTCCAAAGCAAATATTTTATTTATACCTAATCATCCGGACTTGATATTAAACGTATTTTTAAATTTCTCACTTCTGGGCAAAATAAGAAAATGCAGTTTATCTATATAAATAATACCTTATTTTTTGATTTAGTGTGGCAATAATTGGGCGAAAAAAATCACCCTCCTAAAATAAAAGGCGGGTGATAGAAGCAAAGTTTAAGTATCAAATTTGATAAGCTTTATTTTTCACAAGTTTGTCAAGCATTTTAATTGCTTCTTGAAATGATATTTGACCTTTATCAACCACAGCGTTCATTAATTTTTTAGCATCTTCTCTGCTAATTAAATTAAGGCTAATAGTTTTCTTCAACAAAACAACGAATTTTTTCTTGTCACCATCTCCAACTTTAGAAGCTTGTTCCTTGGNGCTAATTAAATTAAGGCTAATAGTTTTCTTCAACAAAACAACGAATTTTTTCTTGTCACCATCTCCAACTTTAGAAGCTTGTTCCTTGGCTTTTACTTCCTGTACTTTGCTGCCAGAATGCTGAGGAATTTCTGTTTGATTATCTTTATTTTTTAGAATATCCTCAACCATTTGAATAGCTTCTTTTAATGGTAGTTGATCTGTTTCTACAGCATTAATTAATTCTTGAGCATCTTCTGAGCTAATTAAATTAAGGCTAATAGTTTTCTTCAACAAAACAACGAATTTTTTCTTGTCACCATCTCCAACTTTAGAAGCTTNTTGAATAGCTTCTTTTAATGGTAGTTGATCTGTTTCTACAGCATTAATTAATTCTTGAGCATCTTCTGAGCTAATTAAATTAAGGCTAATAGTTTTCTTCAACAAAACAACGAATTTTTTCTTGTCACCATCTCCAACTTTAGAAGCTTTTTCCTTGGCTTTTACTTCCTGTACTTTACTGCCAGAATGCTGAGGAATTTCTGTTTGAATATCTTTATTTTTAACAATATCCTCAACCATTTGAATAGCTTCTTTTAATGGTAGTTGATCTGTTTCTACAGCATTAATTAATACTTGAGCATTTTCTCTCCTAATTAAATTAAGGCTAATAGTTTTCTTCAACAAAACAACAAATTTTTTCTTGTCACCATCTTCAATTTGAGAAGCTAGTTGATTAGCTTTTACTTGCTGTACTTTACTGCCAGAATGCTGAGGAATTTCTGTTTGAATATCTTCACTTTTAATAATATCCTCAACNCTGTTTCTACAGCATTAATTAATACTTGAGCATTTTCTCTCCTAATTAAATTAAGGCTAATAGTTTTCTTCAACAAAACAACAAATTTTTTCTTGTCACCATCTTCAATTTGAGAAGCTAGTTGATTAGCTTTTACTTGCTGTACTTTACTGCCAGAATGCTGAGGAATTTCTGTTTGAATATCTTCACTTTTAATAATATCCTCAACCATTTGAATAGCTTCTTTTAATCGTAGTTGACCTGTTTCTACAGCATTAATTAATTCTTGAGCATCTTCTGAGCTAATTAAATCAAGTCTAATGGGTTCTTTCAACAAAAGAATGAAATTTGTCTTGTCACTATCTCCAACATTAGAACCTCTTTCTTTAGCTTCTATTTCTATTTTTTGTTCCTGCAAACGTTTGAGAATTTCTTGTTGTTTTCCTTCGTTATAACCGCCACCTTTAACCAGTCTTGATATTCCATAAGCAGCAGCTCCACCAGCAACAGCAGCTCCAGCAACTAAACCTAGAGGTGCAGCAACTACCATGCCAACTCCAGTTAATGCTGTAACTAATGGTATAGAAGCTGTTGTTGTTCCTGCTACTGCTGCAACTGCTCCAACACCAACTGCTCCAAGTCCAGTAATTCCAACATCACCCAAAATGGCTAATTTATCATTAGGATTTTTTTCTAATTGTTCAATAGCTTTTAAAATTTGTTCCTTATTTGGTTTTTCAGTTGTACTCATATTTACCTCTAAATAATATAGTCATAAGAAATGATTCGTGAAAAAAACTGTAGGGGTTTGGTCTCCAAACCCAAGCGCAAATCAGATTTGGAAACCAAACCCCTACGATAAAATATTACAACCTATTTAGGATTGCTATAATTAATATTTCTATCTAAGCTATTACAACGTTACGGAAAACTGTATTGAAAACTTCAGCTAATAATTGAAAAAACTGTTGAGCAATTTCAAATAAATCTTCACCTACACCTTCAAAAGATTTATCTAATGTATGTCCAACTAATGCACCTACAGCAGTAATAGTTATTCCTAAAGCCATTGCCACAGGTGCTAATAATTGTCCTAAAAATGGTATAGAAGTGATTAAAGCAGTTACAGCAGCACCTACTGTTGCACCAATTCCTGTACCTACAATTAAAAAAGGATGTGCTTTGACAAATTCAATAATTTTGATTAGTATAATTTTGCCTATATCAAAGACTTTTTTACCTACTTTCTTTGTATAAGTCATTAGTTCGTGCAGTCTAATAGTAACTTCCGGAGGCAATCCAGTGTCATTTAACCATACATATATATCACTACTTGTCATTGAATTTGCGTCTACTTGCCAGAGAGACATTTTTAGATTTGCCTGGGCTGGTGATAAGTTTTTATTGTTCATTTCTCCTGGTTTTAACTAATAAAAATTGTTGGTAAGATAAAATGGTATTCTCATCTCTTCTCTCCGAATGAGCTGAAATATAATTAACTGTCTTAACCATTTTTTTTATTATCGACTAAATATATTAGTTCCGCAATAGTGAAAACACTTAAATACTCTGCAACAAGCTATCTTAAAAATTGGTGGGAATAGTCAAAAATACGCAAATATAGCTAATAACTGTAAT
>NZ_LGSU01000428.1 GCF_002260545.1 Hydrocoleum sp. CS-953
ACTACTAAAATATTAGATAGTGTTAGAAATACTTCAGCACTGCAAGGAAATATATTTGGTTTATGACTTCTAGCTGATCATGAGATTTACTAATAAGTTTTCTCTTCTTCCTTCTTGCTTCTTTCTTCTTGCTTCTTTAAAACAGCTTCCCTAAAACCTAACACTACCAAAATATTAGATAGTGTTAGAAATACTTCAGCACTGCCATGTAACCAATCAATATTTGCTAAAGCTTCACTATAAACTTGTTTAGCATAAATTCCAGCAGGAATAGTTACACCCACAAATACTAAAGTTCCATAAAATCCAATTAAGGCTAAACGAGGTGCTTGACCAGAACGAGTTAGAAACCAAAGAAAACCTAAATAGGGAAATAAAGAAAGAGCAAATAAAGTATCTTTAGAAATCATATTTTTAATGGATAATTAATAATGAATAATTAATAATGGATAATTAATAATGGATAATTGATAATTGATAATTGATAATTAGAGATATAGCAATCCTATTTGATTTGTGTATAAAAATCTTACCGAAAAATTAAGGTATAAAGCCTCTCCATTCATGGGGAAAAAAGCGGTTGTTTGCGCAGCAGTCCGTTAGGATGGGATGGCGTTTTGCTTCGCAACATATAAAGCGCAGCTCCTCTGGAAGAGGCAGCGGGTCCGTAGGAGCGGGTCTCCCGCTCTTAACAGAGCCGCGTTTCATGTCGCGTTTGCGTTAGCATTCCGTAGGAAAGCNAACGCCATATCCAATCAACCAAGAGAAGAAAAAAATTCCTTTGGCTCAATCCTCTTATTTCTAATAATTAATAATTAATAATTATTAATTATTAATTGTTGAACGCTTTTCGGGAATAGGGAATAGGGAATGGGCACTTATTTATAGTTTTTTAATTGTTACAACCTATTTAGGATTGCTATAGTTTTCATTCTCGACTATACATTATTAATTATCAATTATCAATTAATAAACAGTCTCAAAAAATACTGCTGGATTAACTTTTTTTGTAGTTAGAGAAGACTTGCATTTTACCATACAGGAAAATTCAATAAAGAGTAAGAGTTTTCCCTATTCTGTAGGGACGTTCCATGCAACGTGCCTACCTACTCCCTAGTCCCTTTTTACTCTCAGAAAATATCCACCAAGCAGCAGCTAATAGGGTAAAATTTCCCAATAAAGTCATTAATGCTTGAAGAGTAACTAACCATTCTAAATTAGGGTCATTATCAAAATAATGCCAAGTACAAGCACACATAGCACTGACTAATGCAGGTAACATAGCAAAAGATAAACCATACCAGACGCGGTTGTTGGTAATATTACCATAAATGGAAATAAACCAGATGGCAGCTACCCATTCGATAACGCTAGAAACATGAATAATCCAAGTAGGAATTGACAAAGCGTGCATATTTAAAAAATCTGAATTTTGAGGTCTTAACTTCTGTATTCTATAACTTTAACAGGACTTACGAACTTAAACAAGAAACCGGGTTTATTTCCCTAAGTTGTAAATCACAAAACTTATTCGATCAACCTGTTTCTGTGTAAATCATAGTTACAAACCAAAATAAGAAACCGGGTTTATTTTCCTAAGTTANCCTGTTTCTGTGTAAATCATAGTTACAAACCAAAATAAGAAACCGGGTTTATTTTCCTAAGTTATTAAATCACAAAACTTATTCGATCAACCTGTTTCTGTGTAAATCCTAGTTAAATTAAAATAGGAAATAACTCAAACAAATGCGGGCAATTTTATGTGGTTACTACGGAAAAGGAAATGGTGGGGATGAGGCATTATTAGCATCTTTGTTGCAAATGTTGCCTGATAATATTCAACCTTATGTTTTGTCTGGCAACCCCTCTGAAACAGAAAAACGCTATGGAGTTGAAGCGGGCGATCGCCTCAATACTTTTACTATTCTCCAAGCAATGAGACGTTCAGATATTTTTATCTGGGGTGGTGGGAGTTTGATTCAAGATGCCACAAGTATTGCTAGTCCTTTTTATTATGCTGGATTAATGGGAATTGCTCAAAAAATGGGCTTAAAAACTATTGCCTGGGCACAAGGAATTGGGCCTTTAAATTATCAAACTACCCAATTTTTAGCAAGACAGTGTTTTAAGGGTTGTACAGCAGTTAGTGTGAGGGATGGACGTTCGGCAGAAATAGNGGTGGGAGTTTGATTCAAGATGCCACAAGTATTGCTAGTCCTTTTTATTATGCTGGATTAATGGGAATTGCTCAAAAAATGGGCTTAAAAACTATTGCCTGGGCACAAGGAATTGGGCCTTTAAATTATCAAACTACCCAATTTTTAGCAAGACAGTGTTTTAAGGGTTGTACAGCAGTTAGTGTGAGGGATGGACGTTCGGCAGAAATAGTCGCTAAATGGAATATTCCTTTTACTTTAGCTCCTGATCCGGTTTGGGCCTTGGAAACTTCGCCTGTTCCTGGCCTTTGGGATTTACCTGCACCAAGAGTAGCAGTAAGTTTGAGACCCCATCCCCAACTCACTCCCTCACGTTTAGCAACTTTAACTCAAGCTTTAATTTCTTTTCAAAAGGCAACTGAAGTGTTTATTTTGTTGCTGCCTTTTCAACCGATAAAAGATTTAGAAATTGCCGAATTTATTCATCAAAAATTTCCTGATAATAGTAAGATTTTAACTGTAGAAGACCCTAGAGTTTTGAAGGGAGTTTTTCGAGGAGTGGAAATGGTAATAGGTATGCGTTTCCATAGTTTAATTATGGGTTTTGCGCAGGAATGTCGCTGTTTTGCTATTAGTTACGATCCTAAAGTTAGTCAGTTAATGACTGATTTGGAAATGCCTGGATGGGAGTTATCGGAATTGCCAGAAGATGCAAATTTAATTAGTAAAATTTGGATTAATAATTATGCAAATGGGGAAGCTTTGTTGTCAGATAAAATATATTTTTTTCGGGAGCGAGCGCTGATTCATCAAGAGGTATTACATTCTTTTTTAGAGGGAATAGTTGATTAATGAACAATGGATAATGAATAATGGATAATTAGGGCAGTATGAACGAGTTAGATAGAAATAGGGAGAGAAAATTAG
>NZ_LGSU01000429.1 GCF_002260545.1 Hydrocoleum sp. CS-953
CAGTTTGAGGTTTTTTTTTCTTGAGTCTAAATACTTACTCAAGTTTTCCCCTCTTTATGTACTACATTTTGTCGTGCGGAATGTGGGATTAACATTAACAAGTGCTAAAATTAGCAAAAAGATTAAAATATGGGTGTTAACTACTTAATAACTGAAGTGTTAGCTAAGTATAGCATTACTTTTGGTGATTGGTATAATACCTAGTAACAAATCTAAGAGGCTAGCTGATGTCTGAATGCTTATATCACGAGGAAAATGAGGAAAAGATTTCTATCAGGATAATTATTGGAAGATAATGCTACTACATATTTTTAAATATGGCGTTTATTTTTACAAAAATTTTGTTTTTAATTTTACCTAACTTAATTATATTTTTTCAATAAAATAGTATTATTATCTATATTATTCGGTATTCGGATCATCAGTTATAAAAACCTGCCCATCTTTAGGGTAACTATAATAATTATTTCTACTCTTTTATGACCGAAAAATTTGGGTCTCAAGCCTCCTCTTTTAAGGGGATAAAAAGCGGTCGTTTGCGTAGCAGTCCGTAGGATGGGATGGCGTTAGCGCAGCTCCTCTGAAAGAGGCAGCGGGTCCGTAGGAGCGGGTTTCACGCTCTTGCAGAGCCGCTCCGCTTTATATGTCGCGCAGCGTTAACGTTTGCGTAGCATTCCGATAGGAAAGTTGTGCGGAACGCTAAACGCCATATCCAATCGACCAAGAGAAAAGAATATTCCGTATTTCAAGCTTCCTGGTTTCCTACGGAATGCTGCGCAAACGGCAGGAGGTACTAATAACTGATAACTGATAATTGATAATTGATAACTGATAACTGAAATCACCCTCTGACCAATCAAATTTTCCAAATTATCTTCTGACTCATGACTAGAAAATAAGGTCTCAAACCTCCTATTTCAGAGGGATAAAAAAATCAAATTCAGTATTTCAAGCTTTTATATTACCGAATAATTATTAATTATTCAGGTTAAAAGCATCCCCTTTCAAGAGGAAAAAAAGTGCTAGGATATTTCCTTATATTCAATCAAGAACGATTTTAACCAGAGGTAATTATCCATTATCCATTATCCATTATCCATTAATGAAAGGAGGTACTGATAACTGAAGTAACTCCTCCCTAATTATTTACAACTAGAAAAAAATCTANTTATCCATTATCCATTATCCATTAATGAAAGGAGGTACTGATAACTGAAGTAACTCCTCCCTAATTATTTACAACTAGAAAAAAATCTATAGCAATCCTAAATAGGTTGTGACAAGTTTTATAATAGTTGATTTTAACTGAAAGCCTTTGTAATTCTGACTCCTGTACGGACGTTGCATCACAAAAATGCGTTTCATGTTGCGCAGCAAAACGTCCCTACGACTCCTAACTACTACCAAAATATTACAACTAAAATAGGATTGCTATATGTCTCGACCTACCTTATATATTGCCATTACTAATCATGGATTTGGTCATGCTGTCCGCATATCATCAGTTGCCAACCTGGTACAAAAAATGTGCCCAGATGTTTTATTAATTATGGTGACAACTGCTCCTCGTTGGTTATTAGAATCTTATATTTCTGGTGATTTTATTTATCGTCCTCGTGCTTTTGATGTGGGAGTTATTCAATCAGATAGTATCACTATGGATAAACAAACTACTCTAGAAAAATTGCAGGAAATTCGACACAAAGAACGGTCAATTATTGCTGGGGAAGTAAATTTTATTAAGCAAAATAGAGTAGATTTATTATTAGCAGATATTCCACCCATTGCTGCTAAAATTGCTCAAGCTGCTGATATTCATGGTTGGATGATGGGTAATTTTGGTTGGGATTTTATTTATCGTTCTTGGGGTGGTGAATTTCTGGAAATTGCTGATTGGATAGGAGAATTTTTTGCTCAGTGTAAACGTTTATTTCGCCTTCCACTCCACGAACCTATGAGCATTTTTCCTAATATTTTAGATGTGGGTTTAACTGGGGGAACTCCACGTTATGAACCAGAAGAAATTAAAGCAAAATTTGATATTCATTCTGACCAAGAAAAAACTGTTTTACTTACTTTTGGCGGTTTAGGTTTAGACCAAATTCCTTATCAAAATCTCGCTCGTTTTCCTGACTGGAAATTTCTAACATTAGATAGTAATACTCCTGAACTTCCTAATCTAATAAATGTCACAAAAGAAGCTGAAAAAATAGATAAAAATTTACCACGTATTCGCCCTGTAGATTTGATGCCGATTTGTAGCAGAGTTGTTTCTAAACCAGGATATAGTACCTTTGCTGAAGCTTTGCGTTTAGAGATACCTATTATTTCATTAGTCAGAGAAGGTTTTGGCGAATCAAAATTTTTATTAGAAGGAATTCAAGATTATAGTTATCATCAAATTTTACCTCCAACAGAATTTTTTGATGGTGATTGGGAATTTCTCAGACAACCCCTACAAGCACCCCGTAAATCTGAAAAATTAGATAAAAATGGTACTGAAGCGATCGCTCAAGCAGTTGTAGATTATTTACAATAATTACTTATAACTATCCAATTACCGAATAATTAAGGTTTAAAGCCTCTCATTATCAAGGAGAAACAATGAATTTATTTTCCTTTTATTCAATCCAATCTGTTTTAGGGACAGGTAATTATCAATTATCCATGGTTCAATAATTGATAATGGATAATTGATAATTAATCCCCAAAAGTTTAAAGCTTCTGCTTTCATCAGATTTTCTGATAATTCAATTCCATTACCGAATAATTAAGGTTTAAAACCTATCATGATCAAGGAGAAACAATGAATTTATTTTCCTTTTATTCAATCCTCTTCCTTTGAGGGAGAGGTAATTATCAATTATTGAAGGTTTTAACCATAGTTCAGCAATTAACAATGTTCATGTAACGAGGTGTCGTTTGCGCAGCATTCCGTAGGAATACAATTAAGAATTATCTAGAGTGAAAAATTCTTAATTTATAACAGACTATCTCAGGCTTCTTTATGGCTTGTAAATTATTAATTATTCATTATAATGGAAGGCTTGAAACCTGAATTGTTGAATGAATAATTAATTGAC
>NZ_LGSU01000043.1 GCF_002260545.1 Hydrocoleum sp. CS-953
GGGTAGGCTTTTAACCTAAATTATTTAATTAATAATGATTAATGATTAATTATTCGATTACTGAATCTAGAAATATAGTATATTTGTATTGAGACTGATACATTGATTTTCTTCATAGTTAAAGATTATCTTTATTGGTTAGCATAAAATTATTTATTTATTTGTGTGGAGCTAATTCTATGCACCGAATATTAAAAATAAAACAAATTCTCACTGGCACTTTAGTAACAATGGCCAGTCTTACCATTATTTCAATTGGAAATATACAGAGTTCCTCAGCAGCAGAATCTTATACTCAATCTTTACAAGAGCTCTATGAGATGCGCGAGCGCGTAGTTAATAAATTAGAATCTCTGCCTACTCCAAGAAAAAGATTATTTTTTTCTGAGGAAAATCAAGCAATATTAGAAAAACAACAAAACTTAGTTCAAAAATTACAAGAAATTGATGTTCAAATATTAGTTGAACAGCGAGCAAATGATAATTGGAGACAAGCATTAACTCTAAGTGCTCAAGCTGCTGAAGTGGGAGTCTCTCCAAGTCCAACTGTCAAAACTAGAGAAACAGAAAAACATCTCTGGCAACAAGCAATTTATAATTTAGAGGAAATTCCTGACGATTCATTTATCGGAGACAAAACTAATAAAAAAATCAAAGAATATAAGCGCAGTCTTTATGACTCTTCTTATCAATTAAACATCACTAAATCTAACTTTTTAGATAAAATTCGTAAAGAAAGTGGTCTATCAAGTAGAGCTACTATTACTATCTGTAATTTACGCAGAGAATGTTTAGACTTAAATGGTAATAAACTTCCAGCAAGTCCCGCAAGTTTAATCAAAGTTCCTGTTGCTGTGGCGGTGATGCAAAAAGTATCTCAAGAAAATATTAGTTTAGATACTCCTGTTTATGTAAGTCGAGGCAATTTTACTGAAGATGCTTCAGAAATTCGAGCGAGAAAACGTTATCCCCTAAAAACTTTGGTCGGACAAATGATTGACCATAGTAGTAATATTGCCACAAATCAACTAATAGATTATTTAGGGCAACCTTACATTAATAAAGTTCTTGAAGATGATGGTTACAAAGTTATTCGGGTGAAATACAAATTAATGGGTAACCGCATTAGACCCAAAAATCCAGGTAAAGGTCGTAATACTCTGACTAGCAATGAGCTGACAGATATGATGGTCTCAATATACAATAGCGAGTATCCCAATTCTGATGTATTGATAGAGGCATTGGCTAATCAGAAGGATAGGTTATTGGGATATGCTGGTTTAGAAAAATTACCAGAAGTTAAATGGTTGGGTGAAAAAACTGGAGAAAATTCTCGCGCTCTGGGTACTACTTTGGGGTTGAGTATTGATGGTGAAGTTTATGTAATGACTGTAATAGATAGTCGTGGCGGACGAGACCCTCAAATTCGTAAATGTATTAATAAGTTGGCAAAATATCTGGTTGATAATGAGGGTCTACTTTAATTAATGGATAATGGATAATGGATAATTGATAATGGAT
>NZ_LGSU01000430.1 GCF_002260545.1 Hydrocoleum sp. CS-953
AACCATTATATAATCAGAACTAACTGATAAATCAATATATAAAAATAAGCAGCAATTACGACAAAAATTAATACTAAAAAAATTATGTCTTTAACAGAAAAAATCCTCTCCCAAATTCCAGGGAACCCTTTAGAAAGTCTGCGACGAGTCGATAAAATTTGGCAAAAACTTCGAGCTGAAAATATATCTATTCCTACCACCGTTAAGACAGAAACTCAATTACTAAAAAATTATGACTGGGATGTAGTAATTTGCGGAGGTACTCTTGGTATTTTGATTGGTGCTACCTTGGCAAAAAAAGGTTGGCGGGTTGCACTTTTAGAACGAGGTATCCTCAAAGGTAGAACACAAGAATGGAATATCTCCCGCAAAGAACTAGAAACATTTGTAGAATTAAACATTCTCTCTCCAGAAGAACTAAAGACAGCGATCGCTACGGAATATAACCCAGCTCGTATTAGCTTTCCAGATACTCCTGACATTTGGGTAAAAGATGTCCTGAATATTGGTGTAGATCCAATTTATCTATTAGAAACTCTGAAACAAAGCTTTTTGGCAGCAGGGGGTCAACTATTTGAAAATACATCCTATGAAGCAGCAACTATTTATCCAAATGGGGTGGATATCCAAACTAGCAATGGTCTCTCCTTCAAAACTCGACTACTCCTGGATGCGATGGGGCATTTTTCTCCCATTGTTAAACAAGCAAGGGAAGGCAAAAAACCTGATGCTGTCTGTTTAGTTGTTGGTACTTGTGCTACTGGATATCCAAAAAATGATACGGGAGATATTTTTGCCTCCTTCACTCCCATACAAAATCAATGTCAATATTTCTGGGAAGCATTTCCTGCTAGAGATGGGCGAACTACTTATTTATTTACTTATCTAGATGCTCATCCAGATAGATTTTCTCTAGAATTTTTCTTTGAAGAATATCTACGTCTATTACCCGAATATCAAAAAGTCGAACTTAGTCAACTGACATTCCAACGTGCCCTCTTTGGTTTCTTTCCTTGTTATCGTCAAAGTCCCCTCAAAACCCCTTGGAATCGTATTTTGCCAGTAGGTGATAGTAGCGGAAGTCAGTCTCCTCTAAGTTTTGGCGGTTTTGGAGCTATGGTACGTCACCTGAAACGTCTGACTGTGGGTATTAATGAAGCTTTGGAAACTGAAAATTTATCGGCAAATTCTCTGGCACTTTTGCAACCTTATCAACCGAATGTATCAGTTACTTGGTTGTTTCAACGTTCCATGAGTATAGGGGTAAACCAAAAAGTTGAACCACATCAAATTAATCAATTATTGGCAGGAGTGTTTCAGGTAATGGAAAAACTAGGTGAACCTGTACTTAAACCTTTTTTACAAGATGTCGTGCAGTTTCCTGCTTTAGCACAGACTTTACTGATTATTTCCTTAAAGCAACCAGGTTTAGTAATTAAAATTATTCCTCAAGTTGGTATAGAAAATTTGTTAGATTGGATGAGACATTATTTCAACTTAGGGATTTATACATTCCTATATCCAGTTGGAGGAGCAATAGAATCTTTACTAATAAAAACTACCCTAGTAAAAGAGTATCATTATCACCGCTGGATTGAACAATGGAAATATGGTTCAGGAGGAGATTATAGTGACTAATCTAAATTTGAAAAACTTCAAAAAGCACCTAGACAGAGGTTGGATGAAGTCAAGGATTACTTATAAATTTTCTTTAGCTTAAGGAGTGCTTTTACTATTAATTAGTAGTGTGGCTTTGGCAAGTTTTTTTTCCATGATAGTTGTGCAAAATAAAACCGAGTCAGTTATGGCAACAAGCATCAAAAATCAACGTTTAGTTTTTGAAATGAATAACACTTTGGATGACGCTAGGACTCAAGAAAGAGAATTTTTGCTAATATCATGTCCGGATAATCAGTGATAAAAAAGTTTTTGTTTGTAGAATTGCTCTAGCCCTATCTATAGTTCGGGCTGAGAGCTATACTACGAACTTTAATTAGAACTATTCAACCGGACATGATATAAAACTTTTTTTGCAAGATATTGTAGAGTTTCCTCCTTGGGCAAAACTTTGATTTGTTACTTATTTAAAGCAACCAAGTTTGGCGATAAAAATTATCACTCAAGTTAAATTGGTATGGAAAATTTGTTAGATTGGATAAAAGATTATTTCAGATTAGGAATTTATACATTGTTATATCCAGTTGGAGAGACAATGGAAAGTTTTGCAAAAAAAATACAGAAGCAAAAATACTATTATTATCACCGCTGGATTGAACAATGGCAGTATAGTTCAGGAGGAGATTATAGTGACTAATCTAAATTTGAAAAACTTCAAAAAGCACCTAGATAGAGGTTGAATGAAGTCAAGCATTACTCATAAATTTTCTTGAGCTTCAGGAGTGCTTTTACTATTAATTAGTGGTGCGACTTTAACAAGTTTTTTTCCATGAGAGTTGTGCGAAATAAAACCGAGTCAGTTATGACAACAACTATCAAATTCAACCTTTAGTTTTCAAAATGAATAACACTTTGGATAACGCTNTCAGGAGTGCTTTTACTATTAATTAGTGGTGCGACTTTAACAAGTTTTTTTCCATGAGAGTTGTGCGAAATAAAACCGAGTCAGTTATGACAACAACTATCAAATTCAACCTTTAGTTTTCAAAATGAATAACACTTTGGATAACGCTCGGACTCAAGAAAGAGAATTTGTGCTAAAACCTTTTTTGCAAGATATTGTACAGTTTCCTCCTTGGGAACAACGTTTATTTGTTACTTCTTTAAAGCAACCAGGTTTAGTGATAAAAATTATCCCTCAAGTTAAGTTGGTGTGGAAAATTTGTTAGATTGGATCAAACATTATTTCAGATTAGGAATTTATATATTGTTATATCCAGTTGGAGATAAAATGAAAAGTTTTGCCAAAAAAATACAGAAGCAAAAATACTATTATCATCGTTGAATTGAACAATTGCAGTATAGTTCAGGAGTAGATTATAGTGACTAATCTAAATTTGAAAAACTTCAAAAAGCACCTAGACAGAGGTTGGATGAAGTCAAGCATTACTCATAAATTTTCTTGAGC
>NZ_LGSU01000431.1 GCF_002260545.1 Hydrocoleum sp. CS-953
GTTGTAGGGGTAGATTTCCTACAGAATACTGCGCATTCATGTCGGCGACAGCCGTTTAGCTAGCGCACAAGGGGCGTTTTTCATGTCACTAAGCGTTAACGTTTGCGGAGCATTCCGGAACGAAAAGTTGTGCCGAACGCTAAACGCTGCGGGACATATAAAGCGTTTGTGGAGTATGACCTAGGATAGCTTTGCAGAATGCAAAACGCCAATTACCCGTACAGGAGAAATGGGAGTTATAGGTAGGTAGTCAGAAGAATAGTCCCTTAATTTTTCTGCCATAGTTACCCCAAAATGCTAACTTTTTTAGCTCTATCAACCGAAAAGCTGGTACTTTTTCAAGACCTGAAATTGCTAAAACCTTTATCCGTCAATACTTTTATATTTAATCAGCAAACCAGAATTATCCATTATTAATCATCCATTATCAATATTATCAGCAATGGGAACAACAGAAGAAAATCTGAGAGAAGAAATAAAGTCTCTGCGACAGGAAATGGCTAAAGTCCAAGATGAAATTGCAGCTTACCGACTAGCTCAAAAAGTATTGATAGAAGTAACAACAGGATGCTCCTCTAGGCCAGGAGGAATTATTAAAGCTGCTTTACAAAAAACCTTAGATGTTTGTGCTGATGTCACTGCCACAGAAAAAGGAAGTTTATTTTTACTAGATCCTGCATCTAAGAAAATTGTAGATGCTATTCTCACTCGCACTGAAGTAAGTCCCGAACAACGGACTAAACTAATAGGTAGTGTTTTAGATAAAGGGTTAGCAGGTTGGGTAAGTCGCAACCGTGAGATAGGATTAATTACGGATACAGAAGAGGACGATCGCTGGTTAACTTTACCTAATCAACCTTACATAGTTCGTTCAGCATTAGGTGTTCCAATTATCAATAATCAAAATTTGCTTGGTATTATTACTTTATTGCACTCTCAACCTAATCATTTTACCGACAGAATGGCAGAGTCAATGGAAGCTACTGCTGAACAAATAGGGTTAGTTCTCGAAAATGCTAGACTGTATGGACAACTAGATACTTATTCTAAAGCTCTTGACCATGAGTTAGAAAAGGGTANGCATTAGGTGTTCCAATTATCAATAATCAAAATTTGCTTGGTATTATTACTTTATTGCACTCTCAACCTAATCATTTTACCGACAGAATGGCAGAGTCAATGGAAGCTACTGCTGAACAAATAGGGTTAGTTCTCGAAAATGCTAGACTGTATGGACAACTAGATACTTATTCTAAAGCTCTTGACCATGAGTTAGAAAAGGGTAGACAAATTCAGATAGATTTTCTCCCTTATGATATTCCTAAGTTGGATGATTGGGAAATAGTTGCTTGTTTTCATCCTGCTAAACAAGTAGCGGGAGATTTTTACGATGCTTTTACTCTTGGCAACGATCAAATAGGGTTAGTAATAGCGGATGTTTGTGATAAGG
This sequence comes from Hydrocoleum sp. CS-953, assembly GCF_002260545.1. Lineage (GTDB taxonomy): Bacteria > Cyanobacteriota > Cyanobacteriia > Cyanobacteriales > Microcoleaceae > Trichodesmium. The sequence continues at coordinate 1,451 of NZ_LGSU01000431.1, forward strand.
GAGTGGGTGCAGCATTATTTATGGCTTTATTCCGCAGCTTAATTCGCATCTTTTCTTCTGAGGAAGATAAATTACAAGCAACTACAACTTCAATTAATTTAGCTCACGAGAAAGCTCTTCAAGCTGTTCGCCTTACTAATGACTATGTTGCGCAAAACCATTGGCAAATGAGTATGTTTGCTACATTATTTTTTGGGGTGCTAGATCCAAAAACGGGTTTACTTAGTTACGTTAATGGAGGACATGAACCTCTGTTTATTATTAATCAAGATGGCATAAAACAGACCCTAAATTCTACTGGACCTGCGGTAGGAATGATGCCAAATATGAAGTTTGAAATTAAAGAAGTTCAGTTAGAGCCTGGAGAAATACTAATAGGTTATACCGATGGCGTGACTGAAGCAAAATGCCCGGAGGGAAAATTATTTACAGATAANTACGTTAATGGAGGACATGAACCTCTGTTTATTATTAATCAAGATGGCATAAAACAGACCCTAAATTCTACTGGACCTGCGGTAGGAATGATGCCAAATATGAAGTTTGAAATTAAAGAAGTTCAGTTAGAGCCTGGAGAAATACTAATAGGTTATACCGATGGCGTGACTGAAGCAAAATGCCCGGAGGGAAAATTATTTACAGATAAAAGACTAAAAGAAATGGTGGAAAAGCCGGCTAATTCTGCATCAGAATTGATAGGGCGCATTAAAAATAAGTTGTTTGATTATATGGAAGATGCAGCACAATTTGATGATATTACAATGTTAGCGGTGCGGAGAAATTAACTAAAACTATTAGAAAAGAGGGAGTAGGGAGTAGGGAGTAGGGAGTAGGGAGTAGGGAGTAGGGAGTAGGGAGTAGGGGGTCATTTCAGTTAGCCTCCTGCGGAGGAGCTGCGCTAACAGTTATCAGTGAACCTCAGACTAAACTCGGAGGCTTGAAATACCGAGTTAAATATTTTTTTCATTCCCTTAAAAGGGGAGGCGCATACCCACAATTTTCCGGTAAAAAATTGGTTATTTTTGTGCAATAATTTACTTGATTTTTTATTAAAAAAAAACAAAGAAAGGAGGATTTATGGAAGCATTAATATTACTAGGAAAACTAGAGAACTTAGGACGAATTCGTCAATATGTTAAGTCAGCAGCAACAGAAGCGGGTTTAGAAAAAAAAGTATCATATAAATTATGTTTAGCAGTAGATGAAATAGCAACAAATATTATTACTCATGGTTATAATGAGAATGGATTAGAAGGAAGTATATCTGTAGAAGCTAAAATAGATGAAACAAGTTTAACCGTTTATATTGAAGATACGGCAAAACCTTATGATCCTACTACGAAAGAAGCACTTACAGAAGAAGACTTAAAAAAAAGAATGGAAGAGCGTCCCCTTGGTGGTTATGGAATTCACTTAGCTTATCAAAGTGTTGATAAGTTTATTTATGAACATATAGGTGATCGGAATCGTAATATTTTAGTTGTGAATAGGACTACAACATAATAATATGAAATACGTTAATGTTTGTTACTCAAGATTGATAGGGAGATAAGGAGATGGGGAGATGGGGAGATGGAGAGATTCGTATATTTGCAGAATTTTTTGTATTTAATATAAGAATAATTTTACTTAATAGAC
>NZ_LGSU01000432.1 GCF_002260545.1 Hydrocoleum sp. CS-953
GATAATAAATAAAAATTTTCCTGTTCGTCAATCCTCTTCTTTTCAAGGAGAGGTAATTCGCGCATTCTAAATTCTAAATTCTAAATTCTTGAATATTTTCCTTCCTTCAATAGATATCTCCAAAAAATAAACTTACTCTTTATTTAGCATAAGCTAGAGTTGTAAAAGTAACTTACAGTCATCATTTTTCTGACCTTGGGCATGAAAATTTTTTCCCTGTTCCCTATTCCCTATTTCTAATAAAAATTCCCCGGTCTAACAACCCAGGGAATAATTAAAATTTGACTAATTAAGCCTCATTATTAAATGTTCGATCCATTTTCAAAGAATTTTCAAATGTCATTCTCTGTTCAGCATTTCTAATAAAATAGCCACTGAGCATTGCTGAAGCTAATAATTTACCTAAATTTTCTCTGCTAGTTGTTACATTTACATTAAATTGTTCTGAGGGTAGATTGCCTAATAGTCCAATAATATTTCGCTCCATCACCTGAAAAACTTCTTGGGAATTTGGTTTTGATAAGTGGGACACTGTATCTGGACTCATAGATTGGACATATTGCCAAAGTAAATTGGCTCCTTCTGAACTTTCTTCAAACAACTCTGGCCTGTTATTGTTTCTATTGGTCACTTTCTACCTCCATTTCAGAAACTCTTTTTGACAAGTATGGTTTATGGACTTAACCAACCATATCTATTGCAATTGTTAATATTTGTTTTACTTCCTCAATACTAATTTAACAGAATGTTGCTAGAAGTCCCCACTATAGAATCCCTGAAGGGATTCTATATTAAAATATATATGGGCAGTAGGGGAGTAGGGTAGTGAGGGAGTAGGGGAGAGTGTAAGATGGTGAAGCAAGGGAGCCTAGATTATATCTTTTTCCTCTATTCTTTCTCCATCTCCTGAATTCTGAATTCTGACTCAAGAGCCAAAAACCTGCACCTTTGCTCATATTCCCAATGAGTCCTATATAGTCTTTGCTTTACCAATAACTAGGGTGAAAATTGAAAATTTATGATGAGATGGGGTGAGAAGGAGAAAGAAATAATGATAAATCCTAATATACTATATTATATAATCAATACCATGTCATCTCTCCCTAGATTCCCGTCTTCAGTCTCTCAACAAAGATTTTAAGGCTTATTGGTACTAACCTTGGAGCAATTCTTGTCTTGTAAGCATTCAGCTATTAGTATTTCCGTTCCAGAATGCTGCCCAAACAGCTCTCAGCTTTTGAAGTTAATAACTTACCGAATTATTAATTATTAATTATTAATTATTAAATAATTCTGGTTTAAAGCCTCCCCTTGGATAGGGGAAAAAAGTGCTAGGATATNGTTCCAGAATGCTGCCCAAACAGCTCTCAGCTTTTGAAGTTAATAACTTACCGAATTATTAATTATTAATTATTAATTATTAAATAATTCTGGTTTAAAGCCTCCCCTTGGATAGGGGAAAAAAGTGCTAGGATATTTCCTCATCTTCAATTCCGTCACGGTTTTAACTAGAGGTAATTATTAATTATCAATTATCAATTATCAATTATTGAATAGAGTTAGCTCATAACCTTTTTCGTGTCAGACTTTTAATTCTCGCCATCAGACTAATTCCTCCTAATAAAATAATGAGTTAATAGCTGATAGCTGGTAGCTGACGGCTGAATGCTTATCTTGTCTTTGTCTGTAGAGCATCAAAAAATAAATTTTCTGCTTCGGCTAAACTGATACACCGAAGCAGAAATATAACATTAAATTAGATTAATGTATAAGTTTATCAAAGCATTTGATTATCCTTAACTAGCTAAATAATCATTCATATCTTGCTTTCTTTTACGCAGTTTACTTAAAGCTTCCCGCTCTATCTGTCGTACTCTTTCACGACTAATATTTAGGCGATCGCCAATTTTCGATAAAGTCATGCTTTGCCCATCTTCTAAACCAAACCTTAAGGCCAAAACTTGCTTTTGTTGAGGAGTTAGGTCAGCCATAATTGATTCTAAATCAGTCCGCATGGAAGATTGGAGAGCATAATCTTCTGGAGAAGCTCCCGTGTCTTCTAACAAATCTCCTAACTCTGTATCTTGGTTATCTCCCACTCGCAAATCAAGTGATAAAGGTAAGCGAGCCCTTTCTAAACATTCCCGAATTTGTTTTGGAGTTAAACCTAGTTCTGCTGCTATTTCAGCAGTAGTAGCGGAACGTCCTAGCTGTTGAGTCAGTTGACGCTGGACTTTTTTAATCTTGTTCAGCTTTTCTGTAATATGAATAGGTAAACGAATTGTGCGGCCTTTTTCTGCGATCGCTCTAGTAATGGCCTGACGAATCCACCAATAAGCATAAGTAGAAAATCTATAACCCTTGGTAGGGTCAAACTTTTCTACTCCTCGCTGCATACCAATAGTACCTTCTTGAATTAAATCAAGCAAATCTACATTTCGTTTGATATACTTTTTAGCAACAGATACGACCAAGCGTAAATTGGCCTCTACCATTTTCCGCTTTGCTCTTTCACCTTCCCTGATAATACGTTGCAATTCACTCATTGAAAGATTTTTGGCATCAGCCCATTCTGTTAATGTTGGCTTACGACCTAACGCTTCAGCTAAAGTCTGATTGAATTCCTGCAAAGCTGTTAAGCGTTGCACCTGTTTCCCATAAAGAATTTCTTCTTCGTGGGTTAATAGGGGAACACGACCAATTTCTCTTAGATAAGTGCGTACAGAATCAATGTCTGAGGTTTTACCAATCTTCATAATCTTCCTCCCGCTAGATAATTCTACTTTGAGGTAGCAAGAAAAGTGGGCGGGCGTTACGCTTTTCTTGAATTTTTCTTAAAAAAGTTTTTTCCTCTGACCATTTATGATTAATTTGGCCTAGAGAGATTCTAAATTATAGATTTTAGATTTTTTAGATATGACCAAAGGGTTCCAATTTTATTTGGATCTGTGATGGACATTTGTTGGCAATAAAAAAAATTTTACTATTTTTGAATTTTGATTTAGCAAAAAATCCTACTGGGATTTGTCTAAAGTGGACTTTTTTGTTTTCTTATCGCTTCAATTATTTTTTTGGCCTTTACATAACTCTATACT
>NZ_LGSU01000433.1 GCF_002260545.1 Hydrocoleum sp. CS-953
ATGGGGAGATGGGGAGATGGGGTGTATTAGATATCTCCGAAAATCCCATCATCAAATCAATTATTACCCATTTTTTATGAATTATTTCTCCACCAGGACCTATTTTCTGGAGATACGCTTAGGGCTTCTATAGAACCAATTTGGTATCTATTTAAAATTAGAGATTGAGAGTAGGGGAGTGGGGGAGATGAAGTAAGGCGACCTAAATTCTACCTTTTTCCTCTATTCTACAATTCTCCATCTCCTGACTTCCCCTCCACCGGAGGGGTTAGGGGTGGGTTGACTCCTGACTCCTTTGGCAAAAACCCTTACCTTTGCGGAGATATGCTTAGGGCTTCTATAAGACAAGTCAGAAGTCAGATAGGGGAGCCATCAAATTCGCGACTTACAGAAGTTAGAAGTAATCCCTGACTGAGTTTGACAAAAAAATTAGGTCTAGCTTCTTCTTGGAGAAAGGATGAAAAAAATCAACTTCAGGATTTTTTTGCCGGGTGCTTCAACAGGAGGTACTGAAATGAGTATTTATAAATCTTCTAACTTAATTTGCCTAATGCTATAGTTTTAGAGTTTCTTTAAATTTTTGCTACAAAAAACTGTATGACAGGAAATTAGATATCTCTTCTTTTTCCCCTGCTAAATTTCTCTATTCTTGATAATTAGCTAGTCAGCGGTTCTATTGCGATATACGCAATAGGAATTTTTACTTAGTGTTATCGGCAAAATTGTGTAGCAATACTATAAAGAAATAATCTATAGTTTCTTTAAAGCATTGCTACAAAAAACTGTATGACAGGAAATTAGATATCTCTTCTTTTCTCCCTACTACATTTCTCTATTCTTGATAATTAGCTAGTCAGCGCTTCTATTGCGATATACGCAATAGGAATTTTTACTTAGTATTATCGGCGAAATTGTGTAGCAATACTATAAAGAAATAATCTTGAGACAGACTAAGAATTATATTCAATATTTGGGAACTATTAAATCAATACTATTAACTATCAATGGCCAATCAAACTAATGATATATTTACGCAAGCACGTCGGGGTAGCGTAGCAGCAATCATTCAAATTCTGAATGAACAGCTAGCTACATTAGATGTAAGAATTAGAGCTATATTTTCTGATGGTGTTTTGCAAGTTTTATGTGAAGCACCCCAAGTTCAACAGTTAGAAAAGTCTAATATTGTAGAAGAAGTTAAACAGACCCTTGAAGAAATTTCACCTCGTAATATTCAGCAAGTAAAAATCAATAGTAGAATTATTCAAGAACAAAAATTACTTTGGTTAGAGGATGTTACTAGAGATCCGGAAAATCAATTACTTTGGTCTCAAGAAATTACTTTGACTAAACCAAATATTTTCAAACAAATAGCAAATAATTTGCAGACAAATAAGCCTAAACCAACTAAAATACCTCTTTCTAAAACTGTTTATTCTACGGGAATGCCAAAGCAAAATCAATTCCAACCTGATGTAATAGGCATTTTTTTTCTGAGTATGCTGATGCTAACTTTAGGTATTCAAGTTAATAGATGGTTCAACCACTCCGAGATAGATAAAATAACAGCTTCAGAAAATACACTTTCCCAGTCTCCATCTCCTACTAATAAAAAATCTGTAGAAGATACTCAAACTAAGTCAAAAGCAGCTTTTACTCAAGCAGTGCGACTTGCTCAAAAAGCTGTTGCTGATGGTAAAATAGCTCAGTCTCAAGAAGAGTGGGTGGCGATCGCCAAGACATGGCAACAAGCAGCAGAACTAATGACCTCTGTTTCACCTAGTTATTCACGGTATGATGTGGCCGTGAATAGAGCTGAACTTTATCAAAAAAATAGTGAAATTGCCAAAAAAGAAGCAGAGAAAAGATAAGAAATTTTCTCTTCTCTAGCAAAACTCGCTCCCTACTGTCTAAAGAAAATCTACCTTTGAAAGCTCTTCTTTTCCCTTACGGTATCTTTTTTAACTAAAAATTGAGTTTAAAGCCCTCTTCTTTATTCCTTGGAGTTAAATATAGTCATCTTCCCGAATTTTCCTTTCCCAGTTACCAAAAAAATGGGTTTAAAGCCCTGCTCTTCTGGGGCGACTTTTTTCTGTTTTCAAGTGGCAGATAATAGACCAAGTGCCGCTACGCGGAAGTTGAAAGTCTAGCATTTAAAAGTCGAAAGTATTGGTTAGTAAGGCTTTTAGGATTTTGTAAAAAGTCAGTTATTTCTGCCATCCTGCACTAGTATGCTATAGTACCACTGATTATTGTGAAAAAAATGAGGTGAAGTAAATTGTATGGATGCCAACAAGATTTAATCAAAAATCCCCAACTTTTGCCCTTTTTGGAGTATTGGTATAACACAGCCAATAAACTTATTAATTGTGGGATTTATTTGGCACGTCAATGGTACTTTAAATTAGCCTACATCTTGAATTCTAAATTTAGAATTCTGAATTCTGAATTAATTAATTTACCAATTCTAAATTATACTTTCTTAATTCTACATTTCTATGCAGAATCTTTTGAGTCTTACAAAGAGCTTTCTCACCAACATCTAGCAGGAGAGTTGTCAAACAAACCTCAGGTTCCAAAATATCGAAAAAACGGAGGATTAGGAGTTATCACTTATCCCAAACAGAGCTGCTAAGATTGAAAGAAAATCAAGTCAGAGTACCTTTGGGTAAAAAAGTTAAAGCTGCCTTTAAAGTTGATGATTTTTTGTTTAATTTCCCCAAAAATCTTGACTTTAAAAAAATTAGAGAAATCAGAATTATACCTCGTAATAATTGTTTTTATGTCGAGTGGGTGTATAAATTTTAAATCAAGCTACAATAGGCTCTGGACAAAGATAAAGTTCTCGGTTATAGATCGCGGTGTTGACAATTGGTTAGCTTGTCTTAGTAATGTAGAAACAAGATTTATAATCAGTGGCAAACATTTAAAATCAGTTAACCAATAGTACAAAAAACAAATAGCAAAAATTAAAGAGAACAAACCTCAAGGATTTTGGTCTATATGAATTAAGAATTAAGAATTAAGAATTAAGAATTAAGAATTAAGAATTAAGAATTAAGAATTAAGAATTAAGAATTAAGAATTAAGAATTAAGAATTAA
>NZ_LGSU01000434.1 GCF_002260545.1 Hydrocoleum sp. CS-953
ATACTATAACATAATTTGGAGCTATGACTTTAACTTTTTTACCCAAACAATAAACCGGGTTTATTGCCCTAATATTGTTGCTAAAATCATAAATTCTATAAACCCGGTTTATGAACCTGAAAATTGCTATAATCAAGAAAAAAATTAGGAGAAATTATGATGAATTTTAATTTAACTAATCAAGCCGAAAATTATACTAACTCTTTGATTAAAATTAACCACTTTTCTAGCTCTTTATTTTGATCATAATTTTCCGAATTTTCCTCTGTTTTTTGTTCGGTGAGCTGACTTGTCTTTTTTGGCTCAAGGTCAGCACTAAGTTGAGGGTTAGGCTGAACATTTACTTGGGCAAAGATTAGACTATTAACTTGCTTAGTGCCTGGATATACTGGAAAAAAACTTGTCACTATTATAAGGTAAAGAACTAGACAAGACAGCTATTTTCAGCACAGCTAATAAGGTCTGTTTAGGTAGTTTAACCAGAAATTAGAATACCCAAAAAGAGAATTTTTAAATGTCTATTATAGCAATTATTGATTGTAGATGAATGGGTACAAAGCGATCGCCTGTTTATTATGATATTCAAAGTCACTCTAACTAGGGTATCCTAAATAAAAGTCACTAACTTTAACAAATCAATTTTCAATGACTATCTCAACTCCAAACACCCCTAAACACAAGAAAGCTAAAGCTCTCAGACCAGGTGCCCGTCGTCCTGCTAAAGAACTCTGTAGCGAATGTGGTTTGTGCGATACATATTATATCCATTATGTCAAGGATGCCTGTGCATTTCTTAATCAACAATTCGACAACCTTGAACAACAAACTCACGGACGCACTCGCAACCTGGATCGGGAAAATGAAACCTATTTTGGCGTTCATCAAGATATGATGGCAGCTCGGAAAAAACAACCTATTGAAGGCGCACAATGGACTGGTATTGTAAGTACGATCGCCTGTGAAATGCTCAATCAAGGTATTGTAGAGGGTGTAGTCTGCGTGCAAAATACCAAGGAAGACCGCTTTCAACCAATGCCAGTTATTGCTCGTACTCCAGAGGAAGTATTGGCAGCAAAAGTTAATAAACCGACTCTTTCTCCTAATCTTTCAGTATTAGAAGAAATTGAAAAATCTGGCATGAAAAAATTATTAGTAATAGGGGTTGGTTGTCAGATTCAAGCATTACGAGCTGTGGAAAAACAATTAGGTTTAGAAAAGCTCTATGTTTTGGGAACTCCTTGTGTGGATAATGTGACAAGAGAGGGTTTGCAAAAGTTCTTGGAAACTACAAGTAAGTCACCAGAAACTGTTGTTCATTATGAATTTATGCAAGATTTTAGAGTACATTTTAAACATGAGGATGGAACGATAGAAAAAGTACCGTTTTTTGGTTTAAATACTAAAAAGCTGAAAGATATTTTTGCTCCTTCTTGTCTGAGTTGTTTTGACTATGTAAATGGTTTGGCAGATTTAGTAGTAGGATATATGGGAGCTACTTTTGGTTGGCAGTGGATTACTGTTAGAAATGAGACGGGAAAAGAGATGTTAGATTTGGTGATGAATCAATTAGATACTCAACCTGTTATATCTCAGGGAGATAGACATCAAGCTGTTCAACAAAGTATTCCAGCTTATGACCAAGCTGTAACTTTACCAATGTGGGCCGCAAAATTAATGGGAGTTGTAATTGAAAGAATTGGTCCTAAAGGTTTGGAATATGGGCGGTTTTCTATTGATTCCCATTTCACAAGAAATTATCTCTATGTAAAGCGGAATCATCCAGAAAAATTAGAGGCTCATGTGCCAGAGTTTGCTAAGAAAATTGTCGGGCAATATAAGTTGCCAGAATAATTTTTTGGTGTAGGGTTTTGAGGTAATATTTTCCCAATATCTCTACACAGTAGGGGCAAATGGTTATTTGCCCCTACAGGGTTTTGGTTTTCAACAATTAATAATTAATAATTAATAATTACCTCTTGTTAAAACTGAGAGATAGTACGCAAGTACGGAAATATTATTTCATTATCCATTATTCATTATTAATTAATTTCAAACCCGCCCTAATGCACACCCATTTAGATGTGTCACACCAGTAAGGCTTGAGCAATAAGATATATGGGCTAAATTCCTACTACTGGACTGACACAGCTAAAACTGTGCATTAGGGAGTAGGGGAGTGGGGGAGTAAGGTAGGGNCGTCCGTACGGGAGAAGGACTGTTGTTGGGTTTTGTTCCTCAACCCAACCTACATTTATTGCACCATTTAAGGTGTGTCAGTCTACTACAAGCTTTAATTATAACTATTCAACCGGAAGTGATATTTCTAACTGTACGTTGTCTATCCGACAACTCCCCTATCTGAAATTCTGACTTCTACTTCCTAACTAATGTATAGCAATGCTACCAGATTTGATATTATCCCAATCTTGATTATGATTAAAATTTCTCCCAATATTCAAAAGTTTTTCCCTGGGTTAAAAAGGCTGAAAGTTGTCATCCTGCTATTCGTCTTGTTTGTAATTCCCACATCAGTTATAGCTCAAGAAAAAAATCGGATACAATTACGCATTGAGTTCGATGTCAATAGGAAAGGAAAGCCGACTAATTTAGAAGTTATTGAAAGTAGTGGCAACGAAAAGTTCGATCAGGCAACTTTAAAGGCAATAGAAAGAATGCGCTTTAAGGAATCGGATGATACTCGAAAAGGAATATGGGCTGACATAAATGTTGAATTTAATGGATTAAACCCCTACGTTTATCCGCCAGAGATGATTGAAAAATTCGTCGATAGTTGTAGCGACGGACAACAGAAAAAGGAGTTTTGTGTTTGTATGATCGAACAAGCTCAAAAACAATATCCCTTAGAAGCTTTTTTAGAAATTTCTTTTCAGATATTTCAAGGTAATGTTTCTGCTGAGGGCAAAGAATTTTTTCAAGACCTTATATATCCTTGTATAACAAAATTTCCCATAGAATAATTTTTACCTTCTACTCCAGCACCGAGAGATAATTATAGTATCAAATAGCTTAATTTTTACTGCCAAATAATTTATTACCATAAGCATTGAATTGAATGTTAATATCTGTACCTTATATACTTGGAATC
>NZ_LGSU01000435.1 GCF_002260545.1 Hydrocoleum sp. CS-953
AAATAATAAAATCACTAACTAAATATATCTGTTTTCATTTTATTTTTTTTGTAATCTAAGTTATTTCCCAACAACTCTAATATTCGGTTGGCTAATAACATATACTTTGATACTCTGGCTCAACAACCAAAACCTTATTTAGTAAATTCAATTTTTGTCTGACTCCATAAGAATATTTCTATAAAAACTAATAATGAATTTTGAATCAACTATATCTGCACTTTGTTACACATTTATTAATAAACACTCAGACAAACATCAGTCTCCGTTACACTTCCCTAATAATCAAGTTGTTGAGTTTGTCAGAGCGCAACATAGAAATATGCCTGATTACCTAAAACTACCACTGTTTATCCTCACAGCTATTTTTGATTTGTGGTCAATCATCAGACGAGGTAAAAGGTTTCATCAACTTCCACCGACTATCCGAGTACATCAGATCGCAGCTTGGAAAATGTCACCCCTAAGAGTTTGTCGTGACTTGATGCGATTTTACGAAAGCTTAACTATATTCAGTTATTACGCGAGCAAGGAAAAATTGACATGACAGTATGCGAACACAACATTCTCACTGAGCCAGATACTGCTCTCAACTGCGAAGTTGCTATTGTTGGTTCAGGTCCCGGAGGCTCTGTTACCGCGGCCACCCTTAGTAAAGCTGGACTCGACGTTTTACTGATTGAAGAAGGTGCTTATTTGCCCTTGGAATCATGTGCCCCCTTTTCTCAAGAAGAGATGGTACAGAAATATCGGAATCGCGGCCTTACTGTTGCATTTGGCGCTCCCAAAATCCAGTACGTTGAGGGAAAGTGTGTCGGTGGTGGCAGTGAAGTCAATAGCGGACTCTATCACCGCACTCCCTCCGACGTTTTGGCTCACTGGCGAGAAAAATTTCAGGTGCAAAATCTGACCGAAGCAGAGCTTGAACCTCACTATGAAGCCTGCGAAAATGCCGTTAGCGTTAGCTATCTACCTGGTAAACCCTCCCTAGCTTCTCTCAAATTGCAGGAAGGCGCAACTCAGCTTGGATGGCAATCCCAGGAAGTACCCCGTTGGTTTAAGTATGAGTCAAATAACGACTGCAGTGTTCCCCTCAAAGGAACTAAGCAATCTATGACGAAAACTTATGTGCCTGAGATGCTACGCACAGGGGGTAAAATTCTCGCCAACACTAAAATTAAAATGCTCCGTCATCTGGGCGATCGCTGGATTCTACAGGGACGTTATACCGATAGCTCCTCTTCATACCAAATTAAGATAACTGCCAAAACAGTTTTTATTGCTGCCGGAGCAGTACATACATCAGCACTGCTACGTCGTAGTGGCATCACTCGGAATATAGGCAACGCCCTACAGATGCACCCCACTGTGAAAGTTGTTGCTCAATTTTCAGAACCCGTTAGCTCTGCACAATTGGATGTAGCCGTCCATCAGGTTAAAGAGTTTGCACCGCAGCTAAGTTTTGGAGGTTCTATAAGTTCGCTCCCCTACCTACAGCTAGCCATGGTTGATTACCCTGAGTACGCCCAGGAGGTAAATCAGCACTGGCAAAATATGAACATCTACTATGTCTCACTGCTGGGAACAGGTAGAGGTACTGTTCGTTGTTTACCAGGATTTGACGATCCGTTGGTGCGCTACAATTTGCCCTCTGATGATTTGAAGGTACTAGCTAATGGTCTGAAAAATCTATGTCGGTTATTAATGGCTGCCAAAGCTAAAGCGCTGTTTCCACTGATACCAAACGCAACTAGATTGACTCAACTAGCTGAGATAGAACAGCTACCCCAACAACTGCCCTCAGATACCAGCTTAATGACTGTTCACTTGTTTTCATCTTGCCCAATGGGAGAAAACCTAGACTTATGTGCTACAAACTCCTTTGGTAAAGTTCACCGACAGGAAAATCTCTATGTAGCTGATGCTAGTTTGCTCTGCACTGCTCCAGGAGTGAATCCTCAAGGATCTGTGATGGCTATTGCCCGACGAAATGCTTTACATTTTTTAGAAGAGAGTTAGACTTATGAATTTTGACACATCTTTAGTTTTAGTAACGGGAGCTAATGGCTGGCTAGGATATAGTCTAGTCAAAGCGCTGGTTGCAGGACTGCCAGACTGTGAAGCCCTGCGATATCCACAGCCAGATCTCACAATTCGCTGCTTTGTGTTACCAAGAAGTGACGAGAAACCTCTCAAAGCACTTTCCAAACACATAGAAGTTGTATCCGGAGACCTGCGTAACCCAGAAGATTGCGAGCGTTTTTGTCAGGGTGCTGAAGGGGCGATTTTGTTTCATACAGCAGGAATAATTCATCCCCAAAAAACTGATGAATTTTATCAGATAAACGTTATGGGAACTGAGAATATTCTGGCAGCAGCTCATCGTGCCTTGGTTAAACGAGCAGTAGTTATGTCTTCAAACTCTCCCTGTGGTTGTAATCCTCATTCTGACCATCTATTTGATGAAAGTTCTCCCTATAATCCGTATATGGGATATGGACGATCCAAAATGCAGATGGAGTTAGCCATTAAAACATTTTTTGATGCTGGAAAAATTGAAACCGTTATTATCCGTGCGCCTTGGTTTTACGGTCCCTATCAGCCACCACGGCAAACACTGTTTTTTGAAATGATTAGAAGTGGCAAGTGCCCAATTGTTGGTGATGGTAACAATTTGCGATCAATGGCCTATACTGATAATCTCTGTCAAGGGATGATTCTAGCAGGGATTACTCCCGCAGCCAAGGGGGAAACTTATTGGATTGCAGATGAGCGGCCTTACACGATGAATGAAGTGGTTGACACCGTTGAAAATCTCTTAGAAACGGAATTTCATCAAATATGTCGCCACACACGTCTGAACTTGCCTAGTTTCGTCAGTGAAATCGCCCTGTTAGTAGACGGGAGTTTGCAAGCAATAGGGGTTTATCAACAGAAAATTCATGTACTTTCTGAAATGAATAAAACCATTGCCTGCTCAATTGTTAAAGCGCGACGAGAGCTTAGTTACCAACCTATGATTGACTTAGACGAAGGAATGCGTCGTAGTCTGAGATGGATTTTTAATAACAAGAATACAACTGCTTCTTGAGTAGGGGAGTAGGGGAGT
>NZ_LGSU01000436.1 GCF_002260545.1 Hydrocoleum sp. CS-953
CTAATTCTTCCTTGAGAAAGTAGAACTCTTACCCGTTGACAACAAATACCTAATAACAAAGCTGCTTCTCTTGTTGTAATTGTAGTCATTTTTACTATAGCACTTTATTTTTTATATAATACTGATTATAAATTTATACTTCTCAAGTATAGTCATCCTATTAAGAAAATGTGTAGCGAATCTAACAGATTTTTTGATGACGATCGGATAATGCTGATGGTGAAACCTATCAGGAAGCACTGCAAAATTTGAAATAATTATGCAAGAATGGATAGAAACTGCTCAAGAATTAGAACGAGAAATTCCTACACCAAAAATTCGGTAAATATTGACATAGATAAAACAGGCGATAGAAAGACCTTCCGCTTCGCGACCGCCTTTCTAATAACAAGAGCGATCGCTAATCTACTAAACAAGCTACTTTTTCCATTAAAAATATAACTGTTCGCTCCGCCAAAATGCCCTAACTAATTTAATTTCACCGTAACTATAACGCTCTTGTAAATACTCATAAATAGGCGTCAATTTTTCATCACCTACTTCTTCTATTGCTGCCATAATTTCTGTCTGAATTTCCGGTTTTACCAACCTATCAATATCTACTGGTTGTTCCTTTTCTATCAACTCAGCTAAATGACTAGCAATAGTGCTAGATTTTAGCCCTCTTTCATTAGCAATAGCATTAATAGTTAATCCTTTTTTATACAATTCCAATGTTTCTATTTGTGTCATAGAAGGAACATTATCAACAACTTTTGCTAACTCTCGAATAGGTTCCGAATTAGCAGGTAAACCATACTCTACACAATAATTTCTAATCGCCTCAATAAACTGCTTACCATACTTATCTCGCTTCCAATTACCTACTCCAGAAATATTAATAAATTTATCTAAAGTTTGGGGTTGTTTTTTAGCCATTTGTTGTAATGTTGTATCTTGAAAAACTGCAGTAGGAGCAAGACTTTGTTCATCAGCAATTCTTTTTCGTAACGCCCGTAATTCTTTCAATAATCTCTGTTCATCTGCTGCTAAAGAAGTAGTAGTTTTCTCAATCTTATGTTTCTTTTCTATAGCAATTTCTACCTTGATTTTTCTACCCATTACATCCCAACTATTTTGATTAAGTTTCAACACGGAATAACCATCAGTTGTTTCCTCCATTAAACCTTGATGTAAAAGAGACCTTGCTAAATTTTTCCATTCGTCAGAACTCCTCTCTTTACCAATACCATAAGTAGAAAGTTTGTCATGTTTTCTATCCAAAACTTTTTGACTTTTAGAACCTCTTAAAACATCAATAATATAATTCATGCCAAACCTTTCTTTAGTTCTCGCCACACAAGACAAAAACTTCATGGCTTCAATAGTCCAATCTTCTATTGGTTTGGGATATTTACAATTATCACAATTCCCACAATTTCCCGGAAAATCTTCTCCAAAATAGCCTAATAAAATTCGATGGCGACATTCAGTAGCTTCAGCATAATTAATAATTCTTCTTAACTGTTGTTCGGCAATTCTTTGTTCTTGCTCATCATCTTTTTGACCGATTAAATATTCAATATTTTTCTTATCCCCATAACTAAAAAATAGAATACATTGAGCAGCTTCTCCATCTCGACCAGACCTACCAGTCTCTTGATAATAACCTTCTATATTTTTGGGTAAGTCGTAGTGAATTACAAACCGCACATCTGGTTTATTAATTCCCATACCAAAAGCCACAGTTGCCACAATTACATCAACATCATCTCTGATAAATTTAGTTTGATTAATAGTTCTTTCCTCATCATTCATACCAGCATGATAAGGCAAAGCAGATACATTATTTTGCTGTAATNAGTCTCTTGATAATAACCTTCTATATTTTTGGGTAAGTCGTAGTGAATTACAAACCGCACATCTGGTTTATTAATTCCCATACCAAAAGCCACAGTTGCCACAATTACATCAACATCATCTCTGATAAATTTAGTTTGATTAATAGTTCTTTCCTCATCATTCATACCAGCATGATAAGGCAAAGCAGATACATTATTTTGCTGTAATTTATGAGCAATTTCATCAACCCGTTTGCGACTATTACAATAGACTATTCCTGAGCCACCAATTGTTCTAATTATTTGTAATGTTTCGGCAAAAGTATTTTTAAGATTAGTTTTTTGACGCACTTCATAATATAAGTTGGAACGGAAAAAACTGGCAATATGAATAAATGGTTGTTGTAAATTTAATTGAGTAATAATATCTTCTCGAACTCGTTTTGTCGCCGTGGCAGTTAAAGCCATCATTGGTACATCTGGATAGGTTTCTCTTAGGAGTTGTAACTGTCGATATTCTGGGCGAAAATCGTGACCCCATTCGGAAACACAATGAGCTTCATCTATGGCAAAAGTAGAGATACCTTGTTGGGAATTAATTAACTCTAAAAATGGTAAAAATTTCTCTGATAATAATCTCTCAGGTGCTACATATAAAAGCTTAATTTTCCCCTGCATAATATCTGTTTCTCGCCTACGAGTTTCAGTTAAGCCTAAAGTGCTATTTAAAAATGTGGCAGCAATACCATTATCTTGTAAAGATTCTACTTGGTCTTGCATTAAAGAAATCAGGGGAGAAACTACTATTGTTAAGCCTGGTTTGAGTAATGCTGGTAGTTGGAAACATAAAGATTTTCCTCCACCAGTAGGCATAATAATTAATAGGTCTTTTTGTTGAAGTGCTGTTTGAATAATTTCTTTTTGACCAGGACGGAAGGAGTCATAACCAAAGTAATTTTTGAGATGTTGTTCTAATGATAATTGATTTAATTTTGATTGTTTTTGTACTGACATAGTTATAATTAATTTAATGATTTATTCTATTGTAGGTTGGGTTAAGCACCTTTTCGGAGTGGTTTTGTAATGCCGCTCTGAAATTACGGACAAAAGTCAAGCTGAGTTGAAATCTTTGTGCTATTTGACGCCCTCGAGCCTTCTTTGTTCTGATAGGCTCTAATCACAGGTCGGCCTAAATTTTGTGAATATGGTCTGGCCATTTTTGGGAATCGGCGATCGCGGAGCGTGGCGTCAGCCGTATCGCTCTAGATAATTATATTTGTCTTGAGTTACAT
>NZ_LGSU01000437.1 GCF_002260545.1 Hydrocoleum sp. CS-953
AGAAATAGAAAAGTGTTTGGAGAGCAAACCCCTACGGACTACCTCCGACAAAATTTTCCCAGAAATCGGAAAATGGTAGGTAAAAACTTCTATTGCGTATTGCGCAATAGAGACAAATCAAAAATAGAAATTTGATATTATCGTCGGCGTAAACTTTCCAAACCCCCGCCCAATTCCAAGTATTATTGAAACTTCCTAATTATCTAAAAATCAGTAGTAAAATTAAACCGTCATTTCTTAGAGTTACCTCTAACTTTTCTCAGTTCTCTGAAAAATTCAATTTTCAGTTCAGACTGCAAAAGTAAATACTATTTATCTATATAAATTAAGATGCTCAAAGCAATTTTGTTTGACCTCGATGGCACCCTAGCAAATACAGACCCCTTGCATTACCAGACCTGGAAAGAAATTTTAAATAATCACGGAATAGCAATTGACCATAACTTTTATAAACAACATATTAGTGGTAGAACCAATCCAGCAATTATTCAAGATTTACTACCACAACTATCAACTACTGAAGCAGAAGAACTAGCAAATTATAAGGAAGAAAAATTTCGAGAAATTGCCTTAAATTTAAAGCCATTAACAGGATTATTAGAATTTATTGAATGGGTAAAAAACCAAAAACTCCAGAAAGCTGTTGTGACAAATGCACCTCCAGAAAATGCTGAATTTATGTTAGATGTTTTGCAGCTAACAGATACTTTCCCATTAGTAATATTAGGTGGAGTAATGACTGCAGGAAAACCCGACCCTGCACCTTATAAATTATGTTTAGAAAAATTAGAAATTTCCCCAGAAGAAGCAATTGTTTTTGAAGATTCTCGTTCGGGAATTAAGTCGGCAGTAGGAGCAGGAATTTATACAGTAGGAGTTGCTTCTACCCATGAACCTGAATCTTTATTAGAGGTAGGAGCTAGTATTGTTATTAATGATTTTACTGATGAAAAACTACAGCAACTTTTAGATAGTTGGAATATGTCTGGTATTTAGGAATGAGCTTTTAACTTTTTAAATTAGTTTGAGCTTACTGAACAGATATCAGATGAACAACGTCGCTTCATGGGAGCAAGATGCTCCCACTGTTATAGCAATGAGCGCTGGTATATTGACAAATTGTAGTAGGGGCAAAAGAGCTATAACTCTTATATTATCGGCAATTTATTCCCCCTGTTGCCTGTTCCAATAGTGCCTGTTCCCNTATAGCTGCCACACTTACTCCGCATATCTAAAATAATGTGCGGAAACTGCTGTAACTATTGTCCAATAGATGAATCTAACATCAATTTTGAAATATAAAAGGCTGAAACCTTTGCCTGTAAAGGCTTTTAAGTTTAATTTACCAAGCCTTACTATTGTCCAATAGATGAATAGAACATCAATAGCGAAAGAGAGCAATATCTCTGCGCAATGGATACTCTATCGCAACTTTCATGCAACAAAGTCATAGACCGCCATTACCAATTAATGAAAATGCACCACCATCGGTTACAGCGCTTTTCATTTGAGTAAACCATTAAAGTAGGGACGTTTCACTGCGTGACATGTTTGCGGAGCATTCCGGAACGGAAAACGCATTTTTGTTATGCAACGTCCCTACAAAGTTATCATTTTTTTTATGTGATTCATTGACCTAAAACTGCTGTAAAGTTATGTATCTCACCAAGAATGAGAATTCCTATAATATCATGTTCGGATAATTAGGGCTTGCTGAAAAAGTCTTATGGGTAAGGGTAGGAGACAGCAGACAGGAGACAGGAGACAGGAGGAATGGGTATGGGAGCGAGGAAGCAGGAGTCAGAATTATCCCTTTATTTTTCTGCCTCGCGTTAGCCCAAAATCCTAACTTGAGGAGCATGAAGAACTAAAAACCAGGTATTTTTTCAAGACTTAAAAAGGCTAAAGCCTTTATCTGTAAACGCTTTTGGATTTAATCAGCAAACCCTAATTAGTGATAAAAAAACTTTCTCCTGTTTATACTTTCTTTCTCCCCTCTTCCCTCTTCCCTCCTGTACGGGCGTTAACGATAGTTATGCGAAGCTAACGGCCGTTTCGCGGAGCGACATGTTTGCGGAGCATTCCGTCAGGAAAACGCCCCTACGACTCCTGACTCCTCCGTCCCTTCTTATTTATAACTATTCAACCGGACATAATATAACACTATTAAGATTGTATTAAGTTAATCTGAAAATTAGGTAGGTCATGGTAAGGATTTAATCAAATGATGTCAACTAATTAAAAGCATCATCCTAGCTAAATAAATTATGTTACCCAAGCCAAACAAAATTTGGAACCCGAAAATCTGGGCAAGCTGGAAACCTTTCGGTATTGGCGAACAATACCCCAATAACTACTGGGAACTCATCCGCGCTGGAATAGAAAACCTCGACCAACTCCCCTATGCTTGGGAAATACTCAACAAGGGAGTTTGCGACGGTTGTTCCCTAGGTACAACAGGTATGAAGGACTGGACTCTTGATGGGTTTCACCTATGTAATGTCCGCCTCCGACTGTTGCGCCTGAATACTATGGCAGCTTTTAACCCGGAAATACTGGCAGATGTTTCTCAACTGCAAAATAGAAGTAGTGGGGAACTGCGAGAAATGGGAAGACTGCCTTATCCTATGCGCCGTGACAAAGGTGACAAAGGGTTTCGGCGAATTAGTTGGGATGAAGCGATGGGGGTAATTAGCGATCGCCTCAAAACTACTGACCCAGACCGTACGGGTTTCTATCTGACGAGTCGTGGTACTGTTAATGAGACTTATTATGTTGCCCAAAAAGCTGCACGGGCGATCGGCACTAATAATGTTGACAACGCTGCCCGGATTTGTCATTCTCCTAGCACTGGGGCGTTGAAAACTACTATTGGTGCTGCTGCTACTACCTGTTCTTATAAAGATTGGATAGGTACAGATTTATTAGTATTTATAGGTTCAAATGTAGCAAATAATCAACCTGTCACTGTTAAATATTTGCACTGGGCAAAAAAAGCAGGTACGAAAATTGTTGTTATTAATACTTACCGGGAACCAGGGATGGAACGTTATTGGGTTCCGTCTATTCCAGAAAGTGCTTTGTTTGGTACAAAATTTGCCGAAGATTTCTTT
>NZ_LGSU01000438.1 GCF_002260545.1 Hydrocoleum sp. CS-953
TCCCCATGCTCCCTACTCCCTAATCCCTCGTTTCTGGAGATGTCTATTGTAAATTCTAGGAAGTCCCTTAACATCTGTAAAATTAACATTCTCTATAACAACTTTATTTAAGTTAATTCCTTTTAAGTTTGCATGACTGAAGTTGGCATAGTTAACATTTGCATGACTCAAATCTACATAACTTAAATTCGCATGGCTTAAATTTGCATAACTAAGGTCAGTATATCCTAAATCGGCATAACTCAATTCTGCATGACTTAAATTCGCAACAAATAAATTGGCTCGTCGCAGTTTAGCATAGGTCAAATTTGCATTATCTAGTTTGGCTCCCTTAAGATTTGCACCTTCTAAATTGGTTTTTACCAGTTGAGTTTTNACTCAAATCTACATAACTTAAATTCGCATGGCTTAAATTTGCATAACTAAGGTCAGTATATCCTAAATCGGCATAACTCAATTCTGCATGACTTAAATTCGCAACAAATAAATTGGCTCGTCGCAGTTTAGCATAGGTCAAATTTGCATTATCTAGTTTGGCTCCCTTAAGATTTGCACCTTCTAAATTGGTTTTTACCAGTTGAGTTTTGCTGAAGTTAACATTCTCTAAATTAGCACCTGCTAAATTTTGACCGCTTAAGTCCTGTGTCCAAGCTTTTGAATGATTGACAATTTGCCAAACTAGATACCATTTTGGATCGACTAATTCTTCATCTAATTGAGTATTTATGAGGTTAGCTCCTGCTAATTTTGCTTGGCGTAAGTCAGCATTTTGTAGATTTGTATCTCGCAGATCGACATCTCGTAAATCAGCTTTTCGGAGGTCAGCATTCATCAAATTTGCCCCTCTAAGATTTGCTCCTCTGAGTTTTGCTTTCCTTAAATCTACATTCTGAAGAAATAAACCCCGAAGATCTGTGTCTTTCAAATTACAACCACGACATTCTCTTTTTTGCTGTAATTTCTTTACTACTTTAGGAAGTTGGGAGGAGACGGGTATTGCTAAACCCAATACCAGCCACGGAATTATTATAATTAGAGCAATTATTTGCCAAATTTTATCAAGATTCTGTTTCATTAATCAGTTGGAAATTTATAATTTTTATTCTAAAGTTTCGTTGGGTTATTGAACTTTGGATAAATTACCTAACGATGTGCATTGTCAGAAGCTAAATCAGGCTTTAATTAACGAATAACTTAAGATTGTGAAAGAAAACTTTTTACTAAACTACCAAGTTATTTCTAGGGCGATAATTCCCAATTTTTCAGAAAATATATTTATTATATAGCGCTACTTATTAAGGCTCTTGACATTTCTAAATCCTGTTTGCGCAGCATTCCGTCGGAAAACCCTTTGACAGTTTACTATTCCCTATTCCCTATTCCCTAGCGCTATAATTCAATTTTTACAGCCTGTACTTGTTCTGTTAATTGGTCGATCTCTTGTTCTAAATCTTTCCAATTTACAGCTCCCTGAAATGAATTTGGGAAAGATTGTAATTTTTGTTCAAAGTTTAATAACTCTTTTAATAATTCTAGTTTTTGAGTGTTATTATAGGAGCTATTAAGAACTTTATTTTGCATATCCTTTAACTCTAAATCAAGATTTAATCTTTTTTGTTTAACTCGCACTTCTTGTTCGGCTATTTCTATTTTCTGCAGCATAGCTATAAAATTTTCTCGCCATTTATCCAAGGATAAAATTAAATCTTGAATCGTTTTTGATGGTCTAGCACTGCCTTGAGTAACTTCAATAATTCGGCTTAATTGTTCTTGAACTTTCTTTAATGTTTCAATTTGATTAACGGCTGTAGCACGAGGTTCTAACTGTTGTTGAATTTCTACTTGGAAACCATTGCAGTTTTGCCCAATTTTTGTCATTACTTGAGCAACTGATAAAATCGACTCAACTGTCTCTTGGGACAAACGACTATCACCCAGTTCAGTTAGTTCCTCAGTTTGCTTATAAATTGCGTGAAAGTGCTGCGATTTGTCAATTGGATTCATGGCCACTTCCCNGCTGTAGCACGAGGTTCTAACTGTTGTTGAATTTCTACTTGGAAACCATTGCAGTTTTGCCCAATTTTTGTCATTACTTGAGCAACTGATAAAATCGACTCAACTGTCTCTTGGGACAAACGACTATCACCCAGTTCAGTTAGTTCCTCAGTTTGCTTATAAATTGCGTGAAAGTGCTGCGATTTGTCAATTGGATTCATGGCCACTTCCCAAATTTTTAGCTTGAGTTAATAAAAAGACTTTTGCTGACTCTAGATATAGCTTAATATAGTAAGCATTGGTAATTCAATTAATGATAATTAAAGACCAAAATGCCCCTTGTAAATAACAATCAACCTCAAGATTATATCGGATCGGGCATCGCCTTTCCGGGTCAAACCAGTGTTACTGGAGGAGTATTGCTCAGTTCATCCACTCGCAATATTGAAGAGTCTATTTGGATTATCCTCACTACCGATATTGGAGAACGAGTTTACCGTCCTGATTTTGGTTCTCGCCTCTCAGAATTGGTATTTGCACCGCTGAACCGTGAAACCCTTTTACTTCTGCGTCTCTATGTCGAAGAAGCTTTAGAAATGTGGGAACCGCGTATTATCCTTAAAGAAGTCCGAACGAACCCAGATCCGATTAGAGGAATGGTAGAATTAGAAATTATCTATCAACCTAAAAATAGTTTTGAAAGTCGTAGTTTTGTTTATCCATTTTACCTAGAAGCAAGTAGTTAATAAGTAAGCATTCAGCCGTCAGGTATTAGCCATTAGCTTCAGATATATAGGAAGTTAGATGGCAATATTGAAACACTGAAATCCTTGCTTAAGTAAAGTTTAAAGCATATATGAAAACCTTAACTATCCATAGTAAATGTATTTAATGCCTTAATAACAAAAAAGCTGATTGCTGACTGCTAATAGTTGAATGTTTACGTTAATAACCAGAATTAATATCATGTTCGGATAATTACTTACAATAAAGTTTTTGTTTGTAGTTTTGCCCTGGCTCTTACCGAATTATTAATTATTAATTGTTAATTAAATAATTGTGGTTTAAAGCCTCCCCTTTGAAGGGGAAAAAAAGTGCTAGGATATTTCCCAATCTTCAATT
>NZ_LGSU01000439.1 GCF_002260545.1 Hydrocoleum sp. CS-953
CCCCTACTCCCCTACTCCTCTTATCCCTCCTGACTCCTGACTCCTGATTATAGATTTTCAAACACAGCAAACATGGGTAAATACATAGACATCAAAATCGAACCAACCATACCACCAATACCCACGATCATTAACGGTTCCAACATCGCTGACAAAGACTTCACAGCTTCCTCAACCTCAGTCTCATAAAAAGCTCCCACCTTCATCAACATTCCATCCAATTCACCAGTTTCCTCACCAATAGACATCATTTGAACTGCCAAAGAAGGGAAAACCTGTTTCTCCTGGAAAGCCAAACTAAGCATACCCCCAGTTTGAATTTCCTGCCTTGCATACTCAATAGACTGAGCGATCGCCTCATTACCCGCTACATTTCGCACAATTTCCAGAGACTTTAACATCGGTACTCCAGAACGAGTCAAAGTACCAAAAATCATACAAAAACGAGCCACCGCCGACTTCTCCAGAATCTCTCCAAAAATAGGCAGCTTGAGAAAAATTTTGTCAAAAAATAACCTACCTGCATCTGTCTTATAAGCGGTTGAATAGGCAATAGAAAGAGCAATAATTACACCTATTGTAGTTGCTTGGGGGATTGGAGGCCAAGTCCGACAAAACGCACTGATACTTAACATAAACTTAGTAAAAGCAGGTAATTCTGTACCAATTTGTTCAAAAATACCAGCAAAAGTTGGTAACAGAAAAGTTGTCATTCCAAAAAACACTGCTAAAGCAATAAACATAACAGTTTTCGGATAAGACATTGCTGAATTAATTTCACTCATTGTCTTAGCATTTTTCTCCAACATAACTGCCAGACGATCTAGAACTTCATCAAGTACACCACCCACCTCTCCAGCAGCTACCATACTGATAAATAATTCATCAAAACAAGCAGGATGTTTTTTCATTGCTTCTGACAATTCGCTACCCTCTTCTACTTCTGTACTAACCTGCTTAACAGCATACTTAATCTTGGCATTAGAAGTTTGGTCTCTCAAAACTCTTAAACAGCGAATCATCGGGACTCCAGCATTAAACATTGCAGCAAACTGACGGGCAAAGATAGATAAATCTTTCACTGTCACCGATGCTAGGGCAACATTTATTTGTTCTTCTATTATCTCTAAGCGTTTTTCTAAGCTACTTTTAGGTTTTTGATTAGCAATATTACCAGCCATTTTATTCCTTCCTTATTATTATAAATTTTAGNATAAATCTTTCACTGTCACCGATGCTAGGGCAACATTTATTTGTTCTTCTATTATCTCTAAGCGTTTTTCTAAGCTACTTTTAGGTTTTTGATTAGCAATATTACCAGCCATTTTATTCCTTCCTTATTATTATAAATTTTAGGGAGTGGGGTAGCAGGGAGTGGGGGTGTAGGGGAGTCAAGTAAAATCAATTCTTATCCAGAGATTATCAATTACTCTTTCCCTATTCCCTCTTTTCTAGAGATTTCTATTTGGTATCAATGCCTGCGATTAAATTTTTGAGGCACAGAGTCGTCAGTATAAAGAAGCAATAATTGAAAAATACTCCAATACACCCCATCTCCCCACACCTCCCACACCTCCCACACCTCCCACACTCGATATTAACGAGCCTTCGCTTTCGCCTTAGTAGTTTCCTTCGGTTCAGGACCAATTAAAGCCACTAATTCATCAGGCTTAACTGCCTTACCCATAGCATTTGCCCAAGTTACCTTCCCTTCTTTATAAAGATTAGACAAAGCCATTTCCATAGTTTGCATTCCCAACTTAGCCCCCATTTGAATTTGAGAATAAAGCTGAGAATTTTTCGACTCCTTAATCAAGTTAGCGATCGCCGGAGTATTCACCATAATCTCGTGAGCAGCACAACGCCCGCCACCTACTTTTTTGACTAAGTTTTGACTACAAATACACACAATAGAGTTACCCAACTGCGCCCTAATTTGCGGTTGTTGTTCTGGTGGAAAAACATCCAACATCCGGTCTACCGTACCCGAAGCTGAGTTAGTGTGCAGAGTTCCAAACACCAAGTGACCTGTTTCCGCAGCACTAGCAGCCAAACCAATAGTTTCCAAATCCCGCATTTCCCCCACCAGAATAATATCAGGGTCTTGACGGAGCGCTCCTTTCAGAGCATTAGCAAAACTTTTGGTATCTTCGCCTTTTTGTCGTTGATGAAACAAACATTTTTCATTAGGAAACACATATTCGATCGGGTCTTCCACAGTCAGAATATGCTCGCTACGAGTACGGTTAATCAAATCGATCAAAGCTGCCATCGTAGTTGTTTTCCCAGAACCTGTTTGCCCAGTCACCAAATACAAACCCCTGGGTCGCTCTGTCAATTCCCGTAAAATCATCGGTATCCCTAATTTATCTGCATTAGGAATCTTAGAAGCTAAAGCACGCATACAAGCTGCCCAACTACCCCGCTCCCGATATACATTTAGACGGAAACGAGCCAAACCCTTAACACCATAAGCGCTATCAAGTTCCCAGTTTAGCTCTAAAGCCTTCCGCTGCATATTGTTCAGCATTTGGAAAATTAGATTTTGGACTTCTAGAGGTTCTAGATTTTCCCCGAACTGAGGTTGAGGAGTCAACGTTCCACTAATACGAAAGAAAATAGGCGCTCTGGCTTGAATATGAACATCAGATCCCCCTTGTTCCACAAGAGATTCCAAAACNCTTCCCCGCTCCCGATAGACATTGAGACGGAAACGAGCCAAACCCTTAACACCATAAGCGCTATCAAGTTCCCAGTTTAGCTCTAAAGCCTTCCGCTGCATATTGTTCAGCATTTGGAAAATTAGATTTTGGACTTCTAGAGGTTCTAGATTTTCCCCGAACTGAGGTTGAGGAGTCAACGTTCCACTAATACGAAAGAAAATAGGCGCTCTGGCTTGAATATGAACATCAGATCCCCCTTGTTCCACAAGAGATTCCAAAACATCCTCAATCATAAAAGACATAAATTCATTCTCCTTTTTATTAGTTATCAGTTATTAGACATTTCCAGAAAAGAGGGAACAGGGAACTTAAAACAGGCAACAGTGAGAAATAATTGATAATTTATGGATAATAATTGATTTTATTTTTGATTTTTGGAGATGTCTAGTAGTTAT
>NZ_LGSU01000044.1 GCF_002260545.1 Hydrocoleum sp. CS-953
GAATTGGAAGAGTTTATGGTCTTTCAAAATCAATTAGGATAAAAAATAAAAATTACAAAAAAATAAGGTCTCAAGCCTTCCCTTTTAAGGGAATAAAAAAAGTAAATTTCAGTATTTAAAGCGTCTGACTTTAGAGGTTGATACTGATAACTGATAACCGATAACTGATAACTAATATGACAGACTTCTGGAACCAAGTTTTAAACTTTGCAGAAACAACTACTTTCAGAGTAGGAAATCAACTATTAAAAGACTTTGGAAATGTTAAAGCAGACGAAAAAGCTGATGGTAGTTTAGTTACTAAATCCGATAAATGGGCAGATAGGGAAATTAGAGAAGCGATCGCCTCTACTTTTCCTACCCACGGAATATTAACAGAGGAAAGTCAACAGATATTTCCTAGTAATGAATGGTGTTGGATTATCGACCCTTTAGATGCTACAACAAACTTTGCTAAAGGTATGCCAATTTGGGGAACTTGTATGGGATTATTATATCGAGGTACTCCTATATTTGGTTATGTAAATTTGCCACCATTACGTCAATCTTATTATGGTTTTTATTATCAGGAACATCAAAACTATTTAAGTAATCCACCTATCACTAGAGCATTTTTAAATCATCGGCAAATTCACCCACTTAAAGATAGAATTACTGGTAATCATTTATTTAATCTTTGCTCTCGAAGTACAAAAATTATACCCCAATTACCAACAAAAATTAGAATGATAGGAATAGCAAGTTATAACTTTTTACTTGTAGCTTCTGGCACATCTATTGGTGGGATTGAAGCGACACCGAGAATTTGGGATATTGCTGCATCTTGGGTAATCGCAAAAGCGGCAGGAGCAATTTGGATACCATTAGGATCGGCAGATATTTTTCCTTTAAAAATAGGCAAAGATTATTTGAGTCATCCCTTTCCTACTTTAGTTGTGGGAAATGAAGAATTAGTTCCTTATTTTTTGCCTATAGTTAAATCTTTAGGAAGATAAACCAAAAGTCAGACATAGAATTTTCAGAGCAAGTTATTTGAATTACTTAGCAAAAATCATACCCTTTATCCTCTAGAGGGTAGTTTTATTTGTAATACCAAATTGATCGATATTTGATACAAATAGCTAGGGAACTTTTTAGCACCCTTGAGTTTGACTAGGAATTAAAACCAAAGACCAGTAGGGAACCTCAGTTGCCTCAACCTCAGTAATAGCGATAATTTGCTGATTAGTTTGAGTTGCTCTTTCAATATAAAGTGCACGATGTAACAACCCCAACTCATCCAAAATCTTGCAGACTTTGGTAAAATGTCTGCCTAATTTGATAATTACCATTGCATCAGCAACAGTAAGGCGATCGCGTAACTTAATCTCATCCAAAGTAGCGGGTATAATACTCAAGACATCGTTGCGGTAAGTAATTGGCACACCGAGCATGGCAGCACTTGCCATTGTTGAGGAAATTCCCGGTACAACTTCCGTGGGAAACTGCCCCGAAAGTCGCTGAAAAACATACATAAATGACCCATATAACATCGGTTCCCCCTCACA
>NZ_LGSU01000440.1 GCF_002260545.1 Hydrocoleum sp. CS-953
CACTATTATATATGCTCTAAGTCTTTACCAATAATACTTTCAGTTAGACAAGTAAATCGTTTTTTAGAAGAACTTTGTACTCTCAAGATTAAATTAGATATATTCAATTTAAATAATTTGCGAAATTGATGGTTTTGCCATTGCATTTCCGAAAATATTATGATACTATTTAACTATAAGGGGTTACTTGCCTATGCGCATGACTTTTTATTCAACTCCACAAAATCCCTATCAGGGATACCAACCTCAAACAACTAATCCCTTACCCCCTTTACTTCCCATCCGATAAGCCAAAGTATCCACCAATAGTGCCGACTGCCCAAAAGCAATAGAATAAGGTGGAGTCTTATCGTGAATACTCCCAGAATCACAAATCCCATAAATCTGAAAGTGCATAGGTAGTTGCAACCGCCTCCGCACCTCCTCTACCGGATGCTCCAACACATAACAAACCAACGCCCTCTGACCTAACCGTTTATTAATCTCCCCTATCCAATTATTTTCTGGTTGCCAAACCTCAACCCCTTGCAAAACCTGCACCTTCCCAGCAGAAGCAATAGACTCCAAACTTCCCCGATAAGTAAATTTCCAATCTAACCTTTCCTCCCGATAACTCCGCAACTTCATAAACGCCAAACAATATTCAAATCTTCCCTGAGCGATCGCTTCCCCAGTCTTTTCCACCGTCTCATCCAACAACTTTAAAAAATCCTTTTTAGTCATTGATTCAATTTCTAAATTACTCAAAATTCCCGGTAGTTCGTAAGTCTTAAACCTATCCAAATTATTACTTTCTGTTAGGTCGTAAATTCCACATTGCAACCCACTCACACCTCGAAAACTACAAGCATATTCAACTATAGGATTTCCTGTTTTATTTCCTGATAATTCTTGCCATTCCTCGCGCCAATTTTTAATATTACCCGCCACCTTTCCTAAACTTGTTTGAAATACCAATTGACAAGCGTCTTTAAATTCTTTTTTACTCCCAGAATATTGCTGTTTAAGTTTTCCCAAATCCCAACAAATTTTCACAGACTGTACCGCTCCCCATTTCCGATAATAACCGTCAAAATTATTAATTTTTCGATAATTTTCCCGAATCATTTCATGGAAAAACGGGCGATTATAAACACCCCCAGATGCCAAAGGTGGAGACTCAACTTCAAACAATCTTTCTACTAAAAAATTAGGTATTAAAGCATAAGCAGTAAAATTATTAAACCTAATAAAATCCCCTTCCTTCTCATAACCATCGTGTCGCCCCAACCGCCCCAAACGCTGAATAAAATTACCTGAATCTGCCGACTCAAACAGCAAAAAATTAATCTTAAAATCTACTCCTACATCAATAGTGCTAGTACCAATAACTAAGTCAGCAGCAAGAGATTTTTCTTTCGTTTCTCTTCCAGATAATCCTGTATTTTCTCCTACTGTCAAACCATCTTTTGCCAACATTTCCTGATATAAAGGTGTCAAACGTTTCACCGCAGCAATTGAATTTAAAAGAATCGCCCCTTTAGTTCCCGGATTATTTTGAAAATGTTTTCTGACTAATTCAATATTTTCCTTCAGCCAAATTTCTGATGCTTTAGAATTAGGTTCTAGAGAGATAAAATTTAGAGATATTTCTCGCGATACCTGTCTAAAATTTTGCGATTCTAATTTTTGTTCTTCCTCTTTATTCTCAGGAAATAGATATTTATTTTCTGACAAAGGATTAATTTGCCGACACCGAAAATTTGCTTTTTCTAATCGGTCAATTAAATCAGCATTTGGAGTTGCCGAAAGAAACACAAACTTTTTCCAACGATTAGTATGTTTGATTAACAATAAAGTATTAATTACAGCAGCAATTTGTGGCGCTGAAAATACATGAAATTCATCAAAAATAAACAAATCAAAATTCTTATCAATCCTTCCCCAAAGTTTGTCTGGATTATCTCCTGTAAATTTTTTAGGAGAATTATTCTTAATGATATATGCACCCCGATGTAGATAATGCAAAATATCTGGATTAGTCAGTAAAATATCAGAATTAAAAGCACGACTTTCAATAGCAGCAGCTTTTTTTAATCCCTCATTTTCTGCATAAATTTCTAACTCTTGCCCGCTCAAACGTACAACACGAGGTTCATATTCTGGCTGAAATAATTCAATATATTTTTGTATTTGATTTTCTTGGTCGCGGGCAAGTTCATTAGTAGGATAAAGACCCATTGCTAAAAAGTCAGTTTGCATTGTTTCTAGATAAACTGCCAGACTTTTTCCTTCCCCAGTCATGCCGTAATTAAAAATAATATCAATATTAGGGTCGCGTAATGCTTTAAGAGTTTCTGCTTGATGCCAATATAAAGAAAAATTAGGAGGTAATTTTATTTCTTTTGGTGTCGATACTGTTTCCGAATAAACAGATTTAAGAGTAATTTTGTACTTGTACATAATAGTTATTTTCCTGAGTTTTTTGATGTGAAAAATCTCTGATTCAATTATTTATTCTGATTCAATACATTGATACTGCCAAATTTTTACTGACCCGATTATTCCATAATTAAATATGACATCAATATCAAGGTTGTGTCATGGTTTTAATGTTTCTGCTTGATGCCAATATAGAGACTAACCGTCAGGTAATATTACTTCTTCCGGTGTAGATACTGTTTGAGAATCAACAGATTTAAGAGTATTTTTGTACTTAGACATGATAGTTATTTCCCTGAGTTTTTTGATGTGAAAAATCTCTGATTCAATTATTTATTCTGATTCAATACATTGATACTGCCAAATTTTTCTGCGCTGGATAATCCAAAACTTTCACTCAACTTATACTGACTCAAATCCAGAAACTAAAATATTTTAATTTGGCTTGAGCTGGGATAAGCAAAAACTCCTATTGCGACATACGCAATAAAAACATTCACTATTTTTCCCCAAATCAAACTAAGCAACAATTCCTATTGCGACATACGCAATAAAAAACATTCACTATTTTCTACAAAATCAAACTAAGCAAAAATTCCTATTGCGATATACGCAATAAAAAACATTCACTATTTTCTCCCAAATCAAACTAAGCAAAAATTCCTATTGCGATATACGCAATAAAAAACATTCACTATT
>NZ_LGSU01000441.1 GCF_002260545.1 Hydrocoleum sp. CS-953
GGGTGCGCGGAGATTGCTTCCTTCCACTCCGTTCCAGTCGCAATGACCCAGGCTATACTAAAAACTAGCGATCGCTCCTTTTGTAAAACATAGATTCTATCTAGTAAAAAGGAGCGATATTGTCTGTTTTTACTGATAACTGATAACTGAAATCTATTCTTCCTCATCAAAGACTGGCGGCCAAAGTTCGGAAATGGATATTTCCCAACCCGGGAAAAGTTCGGGAATGCTCAATATGTCATCCCCTGTAAGTTCAATGGGTTCTCCTGTGGGGCGATAAATTATTACTGTTTCTTCATCGGGATCGATTAATATTGCAACTTCCACCCCCAATTCAATATATTTTAGGAGTTTCTTCTTCAGAGGGGGAACTCTATCGCTTTGAGACTTGATTTCCACTGCTAGATCGGGTACCATTTCTGCAAAATAGCGGATGCTTCGTGGCAAGCGATCGGCTTTGACAAAAGAAACATCTGGTGCTTTGAGATTGCTATCAGGTAAGATAAAACCACCAGCAGAGTCGAATACCCGTCCCAGACGACGGGGGTTTATCCAAGCATAAAGAGAAGCACTTAAACGTATGGTTATTTCGCTCGAAACAATATCTGACGGCCCCATAATTGATATTTTTCCACCTTCTAATTCTAATTGATAATCTAAACCTGCTTCATTGAATAGGGTTTGTATTATTTCTAAGTCTTTGATAGTGACATCCGACATACTTGATCAGCAATTATATGATGATAGGTTGATTTCTATTTTAGCAAAAGATTCTACATATTGAAGTTAGGCAGCAAGTGACTATCCTGAATTTGCCCGCTTCTTAGTTGAGGAAGGTATTGACTGTAAACTCTCAAAAAATTTTTTTGTATACATCAGTGAAAACTAGGTAAATTGATATCAATTTAATCAAAAAAATCAGTATTTTTATGTAAAACTCGTTTTTTTTATTGTCTATTTTGACTTTATATATTTAAGTATCAGGTTGAATAAAACCCCGCATATTATACCCCTTTATTGACTAAATCTAACTACTGTTATTACAGAAGAATTACTTAAATTTAAAAATTTAAGCGATTAAAAGTTTCTGCCTGACTAGGTTAGGAAAAAATCTAGATTCACCAATCAAAAATAATTGACATTGTAGTGTTATAGTGGATATCAATTAGTTCAAATAAGTTTCCAGTTAATTGGTCAATCCAAATTAATTATGGCACAAATTATTCCTGACAGCATTGCATCTGAAGCTAGTGCTGGTGAAAAACGTTTGTATAATATTTTATCTAGGCTACCTGATGATTTCTCGGTTTGGTATGAACCTAAGATTAATGGGCGTTATCCTGATTTTATCATTTTATCTCCTGACTTTGGCATCTTAATTATTGAAGTGAAAGGATGGTATTTTAATTCTATTTTGAAAGCTAACTCAGACTATTTTGAGATTAAATGGAGGCAAAATAATAGAGAAACAAATCAAAAACAAAAATCACCTCTAAGTCAAGGAAGAGATTATCTTTTTAAGATACTCGATCAACTAAAAGCACACCCGATTTTGACTCATAGATCGGGGAATTATCAAGGAAAATTATGCTTTCCTGTGGGTGTTGGGGCGGTGATGTCTAATATTACTTATAAACAAGCATCTGAATCTAAACTTGACCAACAGATATTACCANCAAAAACAAAAATCACCTCTAAGTCAAGGAAGAGATTATCTTTTTAAGATACTCGATCAACTAAAAGCACACCCGATTTTGACTCATAGATCGGGGAATTATCAAGGAAAATTATGCTTTCCTGTGGGTGTTGGGGCGGTGATGTCTAATATTACTTATAAACAAGCATCTGAATCTAAACTTGACCAACAGATATTACCAATAAAAAAAGTAATTTATAAAGATGAATTATTAAACTGGGAAGAAGGACAAGTACCAAATGAGAGAATTATTCAACGTTTTCAAGAAATGTTTGAAATCCAATTTAATTTTCCGAAATTAACACTCGATCAAATTACGACTATCAAAGGTTCGATATATCCGGAAATTGTGATTAGAGAGGAAAAAGCAACTCCTGATAGCGTGCCTGATAATATTCAATTTTTACCTAGTGATACTATCTTAAAAATACTCGATTTTAGACAAGAAGGATTAGCTAAAAGCATTGGAAATGGTCATAGACGTTTCTTTGGTGTTGCCGGATCGGGAAAAACATTACTATTAATTTCTAGGGCTAAGTATTTAATAAATAATAATCCTAAACTAAAAATTTTAGTTGTTTGTTTCAATGTCAGTCTTGCAGCTTATTTACGCTCCGTTTTACATCAAGATTCACAAAATCCCCAATATCAAAATATAGAGGTTACTAATTTTCATAATTGGGCTATTTCAATCACTGGTTATTCAGAAAATAAACCAGGTGAAAACTATGATGAAAAAATCGCCGAGGAAACTTTGAAACAATTATCGAACTATTCAATTGAGCAAAAATATGATGCTATTTTAATTGATGAAGCTCATACTTTTGTGCCTAGTTGGTTTAAGTGTTGTGTTAGTGCTTTAAAAGATAGTGAAAATGGCGATTTAATGATTGTTGCTGATGGTAATCAAAGTCTTTATCAACGTAGTAAATTTATATGGAAAAGTGTAGGAATTAAAGCAGTAGGTCGTCGGACAATTAGTAAAATTTTTGATTTAGATAAAAACTATCGGAATACACAACAAATCTTATCAGCAGCTTCAGAAGTTTTAAAACCAATAAATGATAGGGTTAATTCATCATTAGAACAGCAAGATATAAATTTTCCCCTAATACAACCTACCTCAGCAGTAAGGCAAGGAGAAATTCCTCAATTACATTTAGCTAGCAATTCAGAAAACCAAGACAAAAGTATAGTTAAAACTATTCAAATATTGCATAAATCAGGATTAAATTTTAATGAAATAGCGATTATTTACCGCCATAATACTAGGTTGAAATCAATCATTTCCATGATGAATCAATCTGATATACCCACTTATTGGGTTAGTAAAAATAAAAAAAGCAAAGAAAAGTATAATCTCAATTTAAAAGGGGTAAGAATAATCACTTGTGAATCATCTCTAGGATTAGAATTTAAAGCAGTTTTATTAA
>NZ_LGSU01000442.1 GCF_002260545.1 Hydrocoleum sp. CS-953
AAGGATCTGCCGAAGGTGGAGGGTTTGGTAGAGGAGATTCATCTTTTGGATCTGTTTCTAGAAAACCTACCCTATCTTGTTTTGGTTGAAAAGGAGTCCGAAAAGTGGGGGAAGTGGGGGAAGCACAGAATCTTAACAAACTATAGGGTTGTAAATATTCTCTGACGACAAAGAATTAGTCCTGGGGGAGTAGGGAAGTAATCGT
The DNA here is from genome assembly GCF_002260545.1 of Hydrocoleum sp. CS-953. Lineage (GTDB taxonomy): Bacteria > Cyanobacteriota > Cyanobacteriia > Cyanobacteriales > Microcoleaceae > Trichodesmium. Next base: position 206 of record NZ_LGSU01000442.1, read on the forward strand.
GCTTAATGCCTAGAATTTTATAGGCTTACGCATTAAGGTCTTTGAATTTATAAATCCTGAAAACTTTTGACAGTCTACTATTGCCTATTCCTATTTTGCGTAGCCCTATAAAAAACATTGGTCTTACTTGACATACTCCCGACGTTGCGCTTACGCAACATAACGATGACGATGACGATGACGAACCCGGGATTCTTCAGTCAGCAAAAACTGACCACTGTTTTAATAGAGGTGATGTCCTCCCCCTGTGATGACGCTTACAATAACAAAATGTACCTAGCTTGTCAAGGGCTTATGAACGTTTAGCTTATGGAGGTATCCGAATCTTGGCCCTGGCTTTCCTTTATGACGTTCCCCTGCGGGAGAGCGTGGGACTTCCCGCCAGGGAAGTTAACTTATTACTTACAGCCTTTTTTGATCGGTAGACAACAGTAGGGACGTTTCATAGAACGTCCCTACAAGGTTTTGATTGTAACATCAGGTCATCAATCTGAAAAGCACTATAATTTAGGTTTTTCTTCCTTTGGAAGTATTAAAGTTACTACTATAATAATCATACTAGCCTAGCTAGAAAGCAAATAAATATCCCTATTTATCTATTGCTATTTCTATAGGGCAACTTCAATTTTAATTGAAAGGTAATATGACTAAAAAATAAGGTTTAAAGCTTCCCTTTGGATAGGGGATAAAAAGAATAAACCTCAGTATTTCAAGCTTCCTAATTCAAAGGGAGGTACTGATAACTGATAACTGAAAAGACTACTTTTTTTGTCATTAATACCAATCAATAATCAAGATTAACCTAATTTGAGAGGAAGACTATGCAATCAACAACTACTCAATTATATACCTCAAATATGGATATACCAAAACATGGTTTACCAGTAACAGTAATTTCGGGTTTTCTGGGCAGTGGTAAAACTACTTTACTTAACCATATATTGCAAAATCAACAGGGTGTAAAAACTGCTGTTTTGGTAAATGAATTTGGAGAGATTGGGATTGATAATGAGTTAATTGTTTCTACTGATGCAGATGACACAATGGTGGAACTTACTAATGGTTGTGTTTGCTGTACTATTAACGATGATTTGAAAAATGCAGTTTATCAAATTTTAGAAAGACAAGACAAAATTGATTATATGGTGGTAGAAACTACTGGTTTAGCTGACCCATTGCCAGTAGCTTTAACTTTTTTAGGAACTGAGTTACGAGATATGACTCGCCTAGATTCAATTATTACTTTGGTAGATGCTGCTAACTATAGTCTTGATTTGTTTAATAGTCAAGCAGCACATAGTCAAATTGTCTATAGTGATATTATTTTATTAAATAAAACTGACTTGGTTAATGAAGCAGATTTAGATTCATTGGAAGTGAAAATTAGGGATGTTAAAAAAGATGCGAGAATTATGAGAACTAGGGAATCGCAAGTAGCTTTACCGTTAATTCTGAGTGTGGGTTTGTTTGAGTCAGATAAGTATTTTGACGAAATAGAAGCTCATAACCATGACCATGGCCATGACCATGACCATGACCATGAACATCATCATCATCACGACCATGAACATGACCATGAACATCATCACCATCATGACCATGACCATGACCATGACCATCATCACCATCACGACCATAACCATGAGCATCATCACCATCATTCTGACCACTTAGAAAATGATGGATTTACTTCTATTTCTTTTCAAAGTAATAAGCCTTTTTCTCTTAAGAAATTCCAATATTTTTTGGATAATCAATTACCTGCAAATGTCTTCCGAGCTAAGGGTATTTTATGGTTTCAAGAAAGCTCTTTACGACATATATTTCATTTAAGTGGTAAGCGGTTTAGTATTGTTGATGATGATCAGTGGAAAGAGAATCATAAAAATCAGTTGGTTTTGATTGGTCAAAACTTAGAACATGAAAAGTTGCGAGCGCAATTAGAAGACTGTGTTAGTAATTAATAATTAATAATTGATATGGCACTCAGAACTCAACTTTCAAATCTTTGAAAGCTGAGTTCTGAACCCTAAAAACTGATATAGTAGTCGAAGTAAAGATTAGGAGATTTCTAAATGCTGTTAGCGGAGCTTTTCTGTAAGAAAAACCCTTTGACAGTTTACTATTCCCTATTCCCTATTCCCTATTCCCTATTCCCTATTCCCTAGCGCTATAACTGAAATGCGAGTTGTTATCCAAAGGGTTAATTTTTCTCAGGTAAAAGTAAATGGAGAAATTGTCGGCAAAATTGGCAAAGGATTAAATTTGCTTGTTGGTATTGCCACGACTGATACAGAAAATGAAATAAATTGGATGGTGCGTAAATGTTTAGATATGCGTTTATTTCCTGACCCAAATAGTGATAATAACCGTTGGGAAAAATCTGTCAAAGATATAAATGGTGAATTATTAATAGTTAGTCAATTTACTCTCTATGGAGACTGTCGTAAAGGTCGTCGCCCATCTTTTGATAATTCCGCATCTCCTGAATTTGCTAAACAACTTTATCAGTTATTTGTAGAGCAATTAAAATTGAGTGGTTTAAAAGTAGAAACTGGTATTTTTGGAGCAATGATGCAAGTTGAAATTGAGAATGATGGTCCGGTAACTTTATTATTAGAAAGATAAGCAACTAATAAATTATTCTGATAAGTTAAGAATCTAGTCACTATCTCAAATAAGGGAAACAAAAAAAGTGAGTTATCTAATATGCAGCCTGATAATTACCAATGGATATTTGATAATTGATAATTAATCAATCCGACTTTATTGCCTCTCCTGATAATTACTATATCAGCATTTTCTGGGAAATACTTAGATTTTTTCGGAGGATTTTTGCAAGGAAATTGTTCTGGTTGTTTGGGCAAATTGGTAAGTGGTGAAGTTGACCAAAGTGAGCAAAAGTTTTTGCGTTCTGAGGAAAAAG
>NZ_LGSU01000443.1 GCF_002260545.1 Hydrocoleum sp. CS-953
CAATCCTCCGCATATTCGTGGCAAAAATCTTACTGTTTTTTAGGCAACAGGCACTATTCTTACAGCTCCAGAAGGTAGGAGTTTCAACTTTTTTATTTAATTTTTAATTACCCGCAACATAAGCGCGGATTGCTATATATAGTTATTAAACAATTTCTCTCAGGTTATCTGGCATCTGCCTATTAGTTTTAGATTTTTTTAAACTACTTATTTACTCATACATTCAATCTCTAAATAGTTAGCATTTCCAATAATATTTATCATCAACCATAAGCTCCATGAGGTAAAAATCCCAAAATTCTCTTCAATCTTTCATCTCCTCCTTCATAACAATGACTTGGCATCTGATAATTCATAAATGGTGCATATTTATGACCAACTAATCTTTTCCCATAAGTAATTTGTGTAATGTACCGGGTGACAGAAGATGAATTTCTAGAACCTCTATGCCAAACTTGATTGTTGAAACAAACTGCAGTACCCATTCTTCCAAGACAACTATGAATTTTATCTTCATATCCTGAAATATCGCCGTCGCAAAATTTACCAAAAAGATGTGAACCTGGAATAACTTGGGTAGGTCCATTGTCTGGAGATAATACATCAGTCAAGTAATAATTAACAGTAAATGCTAGAACATTTAAGCGAATATTACTTAGGGGNCTTGATTGTTGAAACAAACTGCAGTACCCATTCTTCCAAGACAACTATGAATTTTATCTTCATATCCTGAAATATCGCCGTCGCAAAATTTACCAAAAAGATGTGAACCTGGAATAACTTGGGTAGGTCCATTGTCTGGAGATAATACATCAGTCAAGTAATAATTAACAGTAAATGCTAGAACATTTAAGCGAATATTACTTAGGGGTTTACCATCAAGGGAAAGAACATGCGGTGTATCATCTTGATGCCATTTATTTTTTGCTAATCCATCAGTTTGAGGAGGAAGTTTAAAAGAATTATTGTGGATAACATGAACAGCATTTGCGTTAGGAATTCCATCATCTCTTGAGTAACCTGTTCCATTTGCTCCACCGATTAAATCTTCTGCAAATGTAACAATTGGTTCCATGGCAAATAAGTCTAGATTATCTTGGGAATGCTCAAACATTCGTTCCATTATTTTGGTTGATGCGTAAGCTTTTACTAATGGATTAGATATGTCATATTTTTCATCTTCAATTTTCTTTAAAATTTTGTCTAAGTCATTTCTAAGAAATTCACATTTTTCGGGTGTTAATACATTGGGAATTACTAAAAATCCATTAGTATGAAAAAATTTAATCCAGTAATTTAATTGCTCTGTTGATGGTGTTTTACCAGCCCAATATTCTGACATTCTATTCTCCTTAATTCATAATCATTACACAACATTATTATAGCAATTTTTTGTGAGGCTTTAGAGAATATGGCAATCCGCGCATAGATCCCGGGTAATCAAAAAGTAGATAAAAAAACTGAAACTTTCGCCTGTTGCCTGTTGCCTGTTCCCTAAAAGCGGTAAGATTTTTATACACAAATAAAATAGGATTGCTATATAGATTAGGGTTGGCATAAAAAGTCTTTTTCAGGAGTAGAAGAGTGGGGTGGAAGGAGAGATTTTTTTCCCTTGTTTGCCCAGAATGCTAAGAACTTGTTGAGCGTTTTAGATTTAAAATATGGTACTTTATTTCTATCCTAAAAAAACTGCAGCCTTGATCTTTTATTAATTGATTATGAAAAATTTTTCGGATAGCTTTTAAATTTTGGCTGAGAAAATCTTCTCCAGGGATGTTTTTAATAATTAAGTTAGCAGATGAAAAAATTTTCTCACCTGCTTTNAAATAGGATTGCTATATAGATTAGGGTTGGCATAAAAAGTCTTTTTCAGGAGTAGAAGAGTGGGGGTGGAAGGAGAGATTTTTTTCCCTTGTTTGCCCAGAATGCTAAGAACTTGTTGAGCGTTTTAGATTTAAAATATGGTACTTTATTTCTATCCTAAAAAAACTGCAGCCTTGATCTTTTATTAATTGATTATGAAAAATGAATAATAGACAACTCCAGAAAATAAATAACGGGAATTCAAGCATTGTTTATACTAGCTGAATCCCGCTAAATTTACCATAAAAAATCCTTTTTTCTAGCTTTTTTCTGAAAATATATATTCCTATTGCCTGTTGCCTGTTGCCTCTAAGAGCAAGAAGCTTATTCTTTTTCAGCAGATGTCTAATGGATAGTGGATAATGAAAATTCTCTATAATTATCAATTATCTATTGAAAATGAGAGGTTTTAAACCTCTAGGAATCAACTATCTATTAGTAAATGCTTTGAGAATTAATCAGCAAGCCCTAGATTAATGTTAATTGCTACAGGACTTCTGCAGTGGTACTAACTATATATAGAGTCAAAAAACTATAACGTTATAGTTTTGAAAACTATATACATGGTCTTGGCGTAAGCCCTATGCTATAAAAAAATAAGGAAAAAGTAGGAAGTAAGCCGGGTTCTGTTCTCTCAACTGAAACCAGTTAAGAGGGCAGTTATCTATCTAGGATGCCTGTTACCAGACACCTCTTGCGGTACACCTAACATCATAGATAAATCTATAATGCAACGGAACTGGAAAAAGACCAACCATTGTTCCTCCGACCTTGCTCCCCGCCGGGGTTTACCGAGCCAGTGCCTCACGACACTGCTGGTGCGCTCTTACCACACCTTTGCACCCTTACCTAGTAAACTTAAAGAATATTTAATCTACACAGGCGGTATTTTTCTGTGGCACTATCCTCACGATCGCTCGCACTGGGCGTTATCCAGCAAGCTTGGTCTTTAGGGAGCCCGGACTTTCCTCAGACCCAAAATCAATATTGAGTCCGCAACCGCCTCACCTACTTTTTCCCTATTTAAGTTATTGTATCAAAAAAAATCATTTCTTAAGTAATTTTTTCATAAAATATTCGAGTATTTTTTCCTGATACCAAATTCAATTTGGTTATTTATAGGACTCTCACTAGAAAACTGTTAAAATATTTACAGTCTAAAATGGTGTAACTTTGTGGAATTATGCTGTTTATAGAAAAACAATTATTATCATAAAAAGATTTGCTTGAAGGTGAGGATCAGGCTATGTTACTACCAGATAAAAAATTAATGA
>NZ_LGSU01000444.1 GCF_002260545.1 Hydrocoleum sp. CS-953
AAAAAATATATAATTAAATAATTGGTAATTTACAACATAAAAAATGGTTAATCTTCCGGAGGAAAAGCAGGGTGCAAAGAAGAGAAAAAGCAGGGTGCAAAAAAAAAGAAAGATAAAATACTCATGCAGTAACAATGGCTCAAGATTTTGGTTTATATTCTAAATTTTCCCCTGTTGCCAGAACCTCTGGGCAACAAACTAGCTCGAAACGTCATCGGTTGGTGCAAGCATTCATAATGATGCTAGTCATTACCAACTTTATTGGCATCAATGCTTATCGTATAGTGCAATTACAATTATTTCAGGGAGAATATAACCGGGAACGTGCAGACAACAACCGCATTCGCCTAATGCCAGTAGCAGCAAGTCGTGGTACAATTTACGATCGCAAAGGCAGAATATTAGCAAGTAACCGTCTCTCTCGCTCTGTATATTTATGGCCTCAAGAATACACCCCCACAAAATGGTCGGAGTTAGCAACCGAACTTAGTCTAATTTTAGATATTCCAGCTACTGATATTATCAACAAGTTAGAGGCAACTGGCTATAATTCGCCCTTACCAGTCAGAATTACCTCAAATATAGATCGCTCTACTTTCGTAGCATTAGCAGAAAAAGCTAGTGAAACAAGAGGGGTAGAAGTTCGTACCGAAAACATTCGTCACTATCCTAATGGCAGTTTAGCAGCTCATTTGCTTGGATATACTGGTGAAGCAACTAAAGAAGAATTAATCGCTAACCCCAAATATCCAATGGGAATGATCGTAGGAAAAATGGGAATCGAACGTTCAGCAAATTCTGCATTGGAAGGAGTTTGGGGTAATCGTTTGATTGAAGTTGATGCTAAAGGTAACGAAATTCAAGAGTTGGGAGTAGAAAACCCCACCTCAGGCAAACCAGTAACATTAACCATCGATCTCGACCTCCAAAAAGCAGCAGAAAAAGCACTGGGAAATCGCCGGGGTGCTGCAGTTGCCATTAACCCTAAAACAGGGGAAGTCTTAGCAATGGCAAGCGGACCAACATTTAACCCCAGTATATTTGCAGGCAAAGTAACAAAGGAAAAATGGCAACGTCTCCAAGGTGCAAGTAAACCATTTCTGAATCGCGCTCTTCAAGGTTATCCCCCAGGAAGTACATTCAAAGCTGTTACTTCTGTGGCAGCACTCCAGTCTGGCAAATATTCTCCTAACTCCAAAATTGCAACTGCCAATTCTGTGACTATTGGTGGTATCACCTTTAATGAACATAGTGGTGGTTATGGACTAATTGGTTTTCGGGATGCTTTAGCTTACAGTAGTAATACATTTTACTATAAATCGGCTGTGAAAATTGGTCCTGAACAAATTTCTAAGTGGGGACGAGAGTTAGGTATTGGTGGCAGTATTGACTTAAAGTTACTCGGATTAAATGGTAATCATGGTCAAATTCCGACTCCCAAGGAAAAAGAGGAAATATATGGAGAAGGTTGGCATATTGCTGATACTGTGACTATGGGAATTGGTCAAGGTTTAGTATTGGTTACACCTCTCGAATCTTCAGTGATGGTAAGTACGATCGCTAATGGAGGGTATCGAGTGCAGCCTCATTTATTGGCTTCTCAAACTAATACTGTTACTACTAAATCAATCAAGACTGGGTTAAAACCTTCTACTATTAATACGGTACGAGAGGGATTAATTGATGTGGTTAGAAAGGGTACTGGTAGGCGGTTGAATGATGGTAGTATTCCATTATCTGGGGGTAAGACTGGTACAGTGGAACTTCCAGGGCAAGCTGATAATGCCATGTATATCGGTTTTGCACCTGCTTATAATCCTGAAATTGCTGTAGCGGTTGCAGTTGAAGAAGGTGGTTACGGTTCGGTAGGAGCAGCACCCATTGCCAAAGCAATTTTTGATACCTATTTTGGTAATCAAGGAAAATAGTATAGCTGAAGTAAGGGTGAATGGTAATTCGCCCCTACATTCACCACACAGACTATATTTAGGGTTTCCTGAAAAAGTATAAGTTGTAGGAGTAGGAGTCAGGAGTCAGGAATCAGGAGGAATGCGGAATGAGCGAGGAGGCAGGAGGAAGAATTATCCTTTGATTTTTCTGCTTATAGTCAACCCAAAATCTTAACTTTTTGATTTTTCGGGAACCGTGCATGAAGCAGCTCAAAAGCAGGTACTTTTTCAAGACTTAAAAAGGCTAAAGCCTTTATCTATCAATACTGTTAGATTTAATCAGTAAACCCTAATTATATCATGTCCGGGTAATTAGTGATAAAAAAATTTTTGTTTGTAGAATTGCTCTAGCCCATTAAATATCTATACTTAGGGCTAGAGCAATTCTACGAGAGCTTCTAATTGTAACTATTCAACCTAAGATGATATTATACCAATTCCCATGCATTAATGCTATACTTGGGTAAAAGTTCAGTGATTAAGTAATTACCTTAGTTTAATTACTTTTTTGTTAGTTTGAGTAAATTTAGCATTAATTATTGTTGTTTTTACTTCTCCCGTACGGACGTTGCACAGGCAAAAATGCGTTTTCCGTTCCGGAATGCTGTGCGCCAGCTAAACGTCCCTACACTCCCCCACTCCCCTACTTCAATTTCCTGATGTACTAAATAGAAATAAAGTCTTCACTGGTTAACTGTGGAACCTAAAACACCAATTGCATTTTGCTGTAAAGGAGTGAATAAACCGCTAATTGGTAGTTGGCTGTCAGGAAAAAATCTTTCAAAACCTTCTGAATTAAAAATAATGGTAGAACCATCAGATAAAAGGATAGGCTCTCCAATTGGTAGCAGCAAAGGTAACACCAACTTCATTTCCTCCTGTTTATAATTATTGCTATTAAGGTATTTCTAAGAGCTAAAAGGTTATGCAGTTTTTGATTAGATACAGCAGATTTCAGACAAATTATGTACAAGGCAGAATAGTCAAATTTTTGTGGTGAGGGAATCTTGCCAGCTAAATGTGTAGCTCATAGCAGCGAGAAGTGCTGTATCTCCAAAAAGTCAGTTTTTTCTCAGGTAGTTTAACGGTTTGAGATTAATTATTACCGAAATATTGTGGTTTAAAGCTTCCCCTTTTAAGGGGATAATAAATAAAAATTTTCCTGTTCCTCAATCCTCTTCTTTTCAAG
>NZ_LGSU01000445.1 GCF_002260545.1 Hydrocoleum sp. CS-953
TATCAATAGTAATCTATGGTATATTTACCAAGTCACTAAATTTAGAAACACTCTTAAATTAAGAGTATGATTTCTGATGTATGGCCAAATAATTATAACTCTAGTTGAGTATAACACAAATATTTCATTTGCTGAAGCTGAAAAAAAATGAAATACTTTCTGAAATAAGAGAGCTTAATCTGCCTAGGTATTCCTTATTCCTAGATTGAGGATATTTACTAAATCACAGCATTAGAAAAAAGCATTTTCCTCAAGTTTTGCCATTTTTTTGACATCAATCAAATTAGGTGTGATTAACTTGTTATAAGTTACATCCTGTTAGTGCTGATGTAATATAGTTAACTTATTGAAATCCTCCTGAAATTAAGCTTGAGCGATAACGCGGCATTTCTCAACCGTACTATGCACCACTACCCTTTTTATGTCATGTAGGGAAACGCGATTTAAGTTTCTGCTTCTGGCGAACCAGGATCGTGGACAGAAGCTTTTTCTGGTCTTACGGTCACTCAACAGTACATCGCCAATCCGACGGCTCCCCTAAACACTGTTAGCCCAGCAGCCTTATTTCCTTTAGTTTGGGACACTAAAGTTAAAGTCAAAACTTCAAGATTGATTAGTTTTCCCATACCACTCTTTCTTGAGGAAGAGGTTGGGTCTTCAAGCAACCTTGATATAAATTTTCCTAAGCTGATACTTAATTTTCAGACTTAGGTTAATTATATTTATTGATATATCGGGATGACAGGATTTGAACCTGCGACATCCTGCTCCCAAAGCAGGCGCGCTACCAAACTGCGCTACATCCCGATTGAACTAAAATTATTATAGCTCAATTTTCTATCTTTGTGCAAACTTTGTGAAAAAAAAATTGGAAAAAATTACCAAAATCAGACCTGTAGGTATATTCAGGAAATTTTTAGGAACAAAAATCCTATAAATTATCTAGATAGATGGTAATTAATGGCCTGGACTTGCACCTAAATCTAACTGATTATCCAGTATTGTCGTTGCCAATTATTAGTATTTATTATTGTTTTTCAACAAATAAATAACTTTTAATCAAGCTTACTAAGCTAACTATTATTCCATTTGACACAATCATATACAAAAATCAAAGCAGGCAAAATGTCCCTGGTCAAAAATCTAAATTCTAGATTAATCATGATAATATGACTCAGTTAGCCATATCCAATCAACTCAAAAACAGCTAATCAGGATACCAGAACATTCCTTTAATTCCCTCTGGGTCAGAAATAAAACCTAAATTTCGGTAAAAATCAACAACATGAGGGTCTGCAAATAAAGTAATGTTACTTATATCCTCACTACGAAGTTTTTTGATTATGTAATTCATCAATGCTTTTCCCAAGCCCTTGCTTTGGAAGTCAGGATGAACAACCACATCCCAAAGAGTGGCATTAAAAGCATGGTCAGATGTTGCTCTTGCAAAACCAATCAGTCTTCGCTGACTGCCTCGCATTTGCCACATAGAGACCACAAGAAAACTATGTTGAATGGCCTTTTTGACTTTACGCAATGGGCGACGAGACCAACCAACAGCATTACAAAGCTCTTCGAGTTCATAGATATCTATATCTCGATCCGTACTAAAAAAGATACGCCCATTAGTTCTATCAGGAGAACGAACAGCTTGAGAAGAAGCATCTTGTCCCCCAATAGTTGTGTATCTTTCATAATCTAAATTTTGAGACTGAGATGTTGACTCAGAACCGGTAAACAAATTTTTCCAGAAACCCATGCAGGCGTGGTTAAGTTAGTAGAAATTGGATGACATTATTAGATAGTATATATCCCGTTCCCTCTCTTCGATTATGGCTCCGGGTTTAAAATCATCAACACTAGAACTGCTAAAGCGCTTCAACCGAGCGTTTCCACAGTTTTATGAACAATTTGTCAGTAGTGATATTCAACTGCAAAACCTTAAACTAGCATATCAGTTGTATAAAAGCAAACAAGCTGTAATAGAGCTAAAACCAGAAAGCAACAAAAGTGCCCTGCACTTTACCTACCGAAATCAATCATTTTTGCTCAGTGATATTTTTGGAGTATTAGCTGCTTATGGACTAACTATTCATAGTCTGAGTCTTTATGGACAAATTTACCCACCGATGTTGGTCTTTATCAAATTAGTTATATCTCGGGGGGGCAAAGCATTAACAGAGAAAACCTCAGAAAATGTTTGTCGGGCCATCCGTGAATCACTAGCAGGCCACTTTGAGGTAGAAGAAATGTTGGCAGTAGAATTTAATCTAGATAGTGGTTTAGNTATGGACTAACTATTCATAGTCTGAGTCTTTATGGACAAATTTACCCACCGATGTTGGTCTTTATCAAATTAGTTATATCTCGGGGGGGCAAAGCATTAACAGAGAAAACCTCAGAAAATGTTTGTCGGGCCATCCGTGAATCACTAGCAGGCCACTTTGAGGTAGAAGAAATGTTGGCAGTAGAATTTAATCTAGATAGTGGTTTAGAGGAAGTAGCAACAGAGTTTTATGTCGATCCTGTATTTCATCTACCAGCACTATTAATTGAAGCTGATAATCAACCAGGTCTATTCTACAAAGTCATGTATGCCATCTGGCAGGAAGATTTGTTAGTAGTTAATGCCAACTTGTTAGTTTGGCGTGGCCGAACTCGTCTCATTCTTTATCTTCTGGGGCCAAATGAAAGTTTGATTCCAGAATACCTAGGCCACAAAATCGCTGAAGGTGTGCGACAGAGATTGATGGGAGAAAGGTACTAAATTAATTAATAATTAATAATTAATAATTAATAATTAATAATCAGGGTTTGCTGATTAAATATCAAAGCTTTGATAGATAAAAGTTTTAGCCTTTTTAGGTCTTGAAAAAGTACAAGGTTTTCGTTCTAGGGAGCTTAAAAAGTTAGGATTTTAGGTTGACTATTGGCAGAAAAATCAAGGGATAATTCTTCTTCCTACCTCCTCTAAATTCCCCATTCCTCATGACTTCCCCTCCTGGGAGGGGCGGGGGTGGGTTGACTCCTGACTCCCCTCCTGGGAGGGCTATCCCTTACCCATAACTCCTGAAAAGCTTGTGGGGAGCAGGGGAGCAGGGAGCAGGGGAGAAAGGAGAAAGAATCATAGTAGGCAAGTAA
>NZ_LGSU01000446.1 GCF_002260545.1 Hydrocoleum sp. CS-953
ATCCAGAAATCAAAAAGCAAATAAATTATTATCCATAAATTATCAATTAATTCTTTTTTTCTCTATTTTATATCTCCAGAAAATAGGAGATATAAAATAGAAATACTAGAATTTTTCCTAGATATATCCTACTTTTTCAGGGAGGTTATATCATGTCCGTTGGTATTGTTTGTGTAAACCCAAGGGTGAATATCTACAGGAAATTTAATTTTTTTCAGGCTTTTAAGCCTTCTATTCTAGGTAATGAAAGCCTTCTTCCTTCTTCCTTACCAAAACCAGGAGGTCTAAAGCCTCCCCTTGGATAGGGGATGAAAAAGCGGTCGTTTCGCTCTTGCACAACTTTCCTGACGGAATGCTCCGCAAACGTTAACGCTTCGCGACATGAATTGCTCGCATTCCGTAGGATGGGATGTTGTTTCGGCGCTTGAGCCGACATGAAAAGCGGAGCTGCTCTGCAAGAGCGGGAAACCTAGCCATATCCAATCGACCAAGAGAAATATTTAACTCAGTATTTCAAGCCTCCGACTAAGGTCTGAGGTTCACTGATAACTGATAACGCAGTTCCGACCATAGGAGGCTAACTGTTTAGCTAACGCACAACGCGCGTTTTTCATGTCGCGCAGGGTTAACGGAGTCATGCACTAGCTAAACGGCTGTCGCCGACATGTTTGCGGAGCATTCCCTATACGAAAAAACGCAGTTCTGACCATAGGAGGCTAACTGAAATGACCCTTACCTTACAATACTGATGCTACCAGACATGATATTAGGGCAGGATATTATTTTACAAAATTAGCCAAACAGCTAATCCCCAAAACGGAATAAATCTTAACCAACGTTTGCCACTTTCTGGGGGTTCAATATCTCCTATCAATACTGCTTGGAAAATGGCAAATAAGATTACATCTACACAGAAAGCAATAGTGAGTCGATCGCTCTGAAAGTTTTGCACAAAAAATTCTGCCCTAGCAGCGATATCACCAAATTCTGGTCTGGCGACAATTCCCCAAACTATGGCGATGCTGCCTATAATTAATCCTATTACACCAAATATTTTTGCCAATAAACCTTTACTCATTTGTTCTTCTGTGGGAACTTCGGTTGCGGTGCTGCGCCAAGCCATATATGGTAGGAGGAAAGTATTGGTAAGGAACATTGCCATACTCCAAATTACGATTTTTTGGAGTTCTCCGCCACGGCGATCAACTAGCAGCAGTGGTAGAAACATAAATATCCATGCTTCAGCAAAGTTGAATAAACTTTCTAACCAAGGGTGTATGCTTGGCGCTTCCATATATTTTATACCAACAGCATTAAAAATGGGTAGGATAAAGAAAAAATTGATAGATTGGTTAATAACTTCTTTAATAGTTTCTGTTTCAACTGCCCAGATGGGTCCGTTTGGAAGTGGTTGTTCGTGTGGGGAAAGTAGCAGGATATAAATATATATAGCTGATAACAGCCAGAGGAAGATGGCGATCAGGCGGGAATTTTGTTGTTTTGGTAATTTTGATTGTGTCATTGAGTTATTTTTATGGTATTGATTAATTTTAACATTATCGCGTAATTATTTGTGGTGTCTTGCGGTGCGTTACACTTTCCTTTCTTGGGGAATGCTGCCTCTTCCAGAGGAACTGCGCTTTTTATCTGGCGCCGGGAAACGCAAAAGAAACGCTGTGCATTCATGTTACACAGCATTTCATGTTACCCAGTGAGTCCAAAAACATACCCTACTGGCTACTGGCGCGTCAAGCTTAAAGTAGCTGAATAGATTTTTGGTGTCATATCAAATCCTCTTGCTACGGTTCCCGAGAAATCGGAGTAACAAGAAACCGGGTTTGTGAGAGGTCAATGTTAGTATTGTAGGACATTTGATACAAACCCGGTTTCTCTACTTTTTTATACCGATACTACCGGATTTGATATCAAGATTTAAAGAATCAGCATCGTAATCTTACCATTTTCCTAAAGTAACATTTACAGAGCTTTTCAGATGGATAAACCACATCGTCATAACCAAAATCCAGTAGGGGATTCGCGAATCGCCTCTACGACTCCTAATGACTGACTTCTAGATTAACTATCTAATTACACAGATGCTACCGGATTTGATATAACCTACCATTTAATGTGTATCGGTTCAGTAGGGTGCGTATTTACGGCAAGAATCAATACTCTCAAAGCTATTTAACAATCTATGTGCGGATAATTAGGGCTGACTGATTAAATCTAAAAGTATTTACAGATAAGGGATTGAGTATCTTGAAGTCTTGAAAAAGTACCAGGTTTTAATCTGCTTCATGCACGGTTCCCGAAAAATCAAAAAGTTAGGATTTTGGGTTGACCTCAGGCAGAAAAACCAAGGGATAATTCTTCCTCCTGCCTCCTATAAATTCCCCATTCTTCCTGACTCCTACCCTAATCCATAAGACTTTTTCAGCAAACCCTAATTAGCGATCAAAACACTTCTTTCTCCTGACTCCCCCCTAATTATTGACGGTGGTGGTGCATAGTAATGGTTGAGAGAGTGTGGGAAGTGTGGACTGGGTAGGGAGTGTGGGGAGTGTGGGGAGTGTGGGAAGAAATTACAAAACCAAAACATACAGCATATTCTAAGTATATCAAGTACAAATATTAACAATGAAATGTTGATAGTGCGGGCATCTTGCTCGCAATGGGTATACCTCACCAAGGTGGAATCTGCTCTATATACCTTCACCATTACGCGAGCATGACTACCTTATTTGTAACTGTTCAACCGGAAACGATCTGAGATGTATCGTCCACTACTGTGCATTTAATTTGCTTAGTGCAAGTCAAGTTAAGGAAATCTTTATATTCAGCAATAATCAGTTTTGCTTATTTTTATTTTTGTTGTCAAGAAATGCAGATTAAATGTAGGATTTTTTCGGATTTTCACAGCATAGTTATTAATAGCATAGATGCAAATAATTAGCCCCCCTATGAAAATTAACTTACCGATTTTTTAACTGTATTGGCTAGTTATTTTCTCTAGAAAAAAAACTACTATTTCCTCTAATAGTTAGTCATACTGACTACAGAACACCAGAGTATAATTGCTTAGATTAGTGAATAATTATAGTCTTGAGCTTTCCTAAGTATGTAACTTTTTTATGATCCCCTAT
>NZ_LGSU01000447.1 GCF_002260545.1 Hydrocoleum sp. CS-953
CTTTATAACCGGATTTTATATTACATATCTTATTGACTCCCTGTTCCATCTCTAAACTAGGAAATGCCTAAAAGCACAACTACTTAATTTAATTGATACTATCGCATTTAATATAACCCCCTTAAAAAATATTGACATTTTCTTATAATCCTCACAAGTGCTAAAATGAATGTAAGCATTCAGCAATCAGCTATTAGCTGTCAGCTATAAGTTATTAACTTAAGTAGGTAGGCAAAATAAAATTATAAAATGCCTAAGATGCGCATCCAAGGAAAACTTAAACTTTATAGCATAGAGGGTTTTCTATTTAATTATGTCTAGCTACTTATTATAATAAAATTTATCAAAAAAAATGTGTCTAAAAGCCCACCTTTTAAGGTGAAATGTTTTTGGAGCGGGGCATAAATCCCCGTTACAAAAACAACTTCTGACTTCTGTACGGGCGAATAGCCATTCGCCCCTACTGACTTCTGACTTCGTTAAAGCGGGAGTATTCAAGCCTATTTCAACTTACTAAAAATTAAGAATTTTAGCTATGACAAATCAAGAAAAATCAGAAAATTTAACTCCATCTAATTATCTTACAGCTATTAATATAATTGAAGATTGTGCCAATAAAATTTTGGCTCATATTTTCGACCCTAATATTATTCAATTTCAAAATAACTCAGATATTCTGAGTCTCAGAGAAAGTCAACTACTGGCAATAGCGATTGAAGATTTAAAGATTAACTACAAAAGTAAGAAATTATCACCTCTTCAAACAGCCAATCTAGATTTTATTCTTGGTCGAGATAATTATGCTAATAGTCAAATAGAACTAGCATTAACACATTTTAAAAATAGCCAAGCAATATGGCAAAATGACACAATAATTTTACCCGGAGAAATAGCAACTCAACAAAGAAATAATCAGCTAGAAAAATTAGGTGCAGTCCAGTTTCAGATAGGATTATGTTACTATCATTTAGGCAATTCAAATAGCCAGTCGAAACAAAAAAATAATTATTGGCAGCAAGCAAAAGATAATTTCCAAGAAAGCTTAGACTTATTTAGTCAAATAGATCGGCAAGAAATAGTAGCTAAATTTATTAGTAAAAAAGGAGAAGTTCTACAAAAATTAGAAGCATGGAACGATTTATATAACCTTGCTCAAGAAGCTTTAGATTTACATCTAACTTATGGTAAAGAAGAGCAAATTGCTCAAGATTACGGATTTTTAGCTGAAGCTGCAATGCACGAATCAAAATGGGCACACGCTAGTCAATTAGCAGAATTAGCAGTTGCGATTCAAAATCAGTCTCTAGGAGACCCTCTAGAAATTGGGCAAGATCAGAATTCTTACCTCTCAATTTTAACTGAATCTCAGCAGAGTTTAAATGAGTGGCAAACTACTATTAACCAACTAGAAAAAGCCCGACGACAAACCAACCCACACCATGATTTGCAATCTTATCTTTCCATATTAAAAGCATTAAGAAAGCTTTATTTTGAACAAGATAAATATGGAAAATCTGCGAGAGTTAAAGAAGAACAATTAAAAATTGAGTATCAGTATGGTTTAAGAGCTTTTTTAGGTATAAATCCATTACAAGCACAACAAGATTCTAATGGTAATGTCATACTTGCTAGAGAAATTGAAGCTTCTGGTCGTTTAGAAGATGTCAATAAATTAGTAGCAAGAATCAAAAGTGAAGACCATAAACTAATAGTTTTATATGGTGCTTCTGGTGTGGGTAAAACTTCTTTACTTAATGGTGGTTTAATACCTGCTTTACTCGAAGAAGAATTAGACGATAATCAAGTAATTCTGCCCATACCACTGCGAGTTCATACTGATTGGATTAGAAATTCTGACCCTACAACTTGGAATCTGGAATATGTACTAGAGACATTAGTTAAAAACAATCAAAAAAATAATTTAAAAGTATTAATTTTAGACCAGTTTGAAGAGTTATTTACTGTCTGCCCAACAATAAATCAAAGACTGCCACTTTATCAATTTTTGCATGATTGTTTAAGTGTAAATTCTGTCAAAGTAATTTTATCGATGCAAACAGATTATTTACATTATTTATTAGAATGGGAACGCCAAACAAATTTAGAAGCAGTAATTAACCATGAAGTTTTATCTAAAGAAACTCTTTACTATATAAGTAATTTTGAGGTAAATACTACTCAAGAAATAATCAAAAAATTAACTGAAACTACTCAATTAAATTTGGAATCAGATTTAGTTGAGCAAGTGGTAAAAGATTTGAGTGCGACAGAGAATACAGTGCGTCCAATTGAATTACAAGTAGTAGGTAATCAACTCCAAATAGAAGAAATTTCCAATATTAAAAAATACCAGAAACTAGGAGATAATCCACTCCAAAAATTGAGGAGAAAATTTTTAGATACAGCGATTAAAGATTGTGGTTTTATCAATGAACGAACAGCGACACTCGTCTTATACTTGTTAACTAATGAAAATGGTACTCGTCTTCTCAAGACTTCTGTTGAATTAGCATCAGATTTGTCAACACAAACCAGTAAAATAGATTTAGTTTTAGATGTATTAGTTGCCCAGGGACTTGTTTTACTACTGCCAGATTTACCAGATAACAAGTATCAATTAGCCCATGATTATTTAATTCCATTAATTAGGGAACAGGAAGGAGATAAATTAATTGCTGAATTGGAGTTAGAAAGAGATTTAGCACAGAATAAATTACTCCAAGAAAGACCAAATAATTTCTTTGATAAAGCAATTGCTTCTATGTTTAGATGGATGCGAGTTGATTAGATAATTTATTTTGAACTAAAAAAGTTAAGCATTGAATATATATAGCAATCCTCTGCACAGTTGTAATATTTTGGTGGTAGGAGCGAATAGCGATTCGCCCCTACAGGAGTTAGAATCTTAAAAGTTTTCAGTTCAAATTAACTATTATAAAAATTGTCACAACTAATTTAGGATTGCTATATAGCAATTATCATAACTGGTGAGATAAAAAGTTATAGGTTTTAAGGAATACCTTATACCATTTCTCAAAAACTTTTCTACATTTGATTGAGTATGGGAGTGTACGGACGTTGCACAGGCAAAAATGCGTTTTCCGTTCCGGAATGCTCCGCTTTCCATGTCGCGCAGCGATACGTCCG
>NZ_LGSU01000448.1 GCF_002260545.1 Hydrocoleum sp. CS-953
CATAAATAATAAAATCACTAACTAAATATATCTGTTTTCATTTTATTTTTTTTGTAATCTAAGTTATTTCCCAACAACTCTATTATAGTTAGCCTATCGAATACTTATCATCTCTCATCTAAGCTGATTAAATCACAGGCAATTCAACATGTCACTGACTACGCTGAGACCATCAAAGAAGCTCGTACACTATACAGTTCAGAAGTAGTCGCCCATGCTATGACAATTGAAGGTCTTAGTATTACTCACGACTACAAAACGAAAGAAGAAGCAATTCCCCTACCAGCAACATTTTTAATTGAACTAGGTGAGCGTATCCAGTTAAAAAATCCAGGAATGTCAGTCCGTCTTTACAGTAACTATCCTTTTCCTTGGCGTCAAGCAGAAGGTGGCCCTAGAGACGATTTTGAACTCAAAGCTATCCGCCATTTGGAAAAAAACCCAGACTTACCATTCTATAAGTTTGTTGAATTTCAGGGGCGTCCTTCATTCCGATACGCTCAAGCAGACATTATGAAACCCAGTTGCGTTAGTTGTCATAATAATCACCCAGATAGTCCAAAAAAGGATTGGAAAGTTGGGGATGTACGGGGTGTTTTGGAAATTACTCAACCTCTAGATAGTACCATTAAGATGACTAATGCTGGATTGCGAGATACATTTTTTACTTTAGCAGGATTATCTGTTCTGGGAGTTGCCGGACTAACTTTGGTCATTTCTAAACTCCGACGGACTTCAACAGAATTAGAGCGACGTGTAGTTGAACGTACTGCTGAACTGGCAGAGGAAAAGGAAAAGTCAGAATCTCTACTACTGAATATTTTACCAGAACAAATAGCAGAAAGATTAAAGCAAGGACATCAGCAAATTGCTGATGGCTTTGCAGAAGTGACAATTCTGTTTGCTGATATTGTCGGTTTTACTCTACTTTCAGAAAAAATTCCCCCTGAAGAGTTAGTCATATTACTCAATAAAATATTTTCAGAATTCGATCGCTTGAGCGATCGCCACGGACTAGAAAAAATTAAAACTATTGGAGATGCTTACATGGTTGCTAGTGGTTTACCCATCCCACGGACAGATCATGTTGAGGCAGTAGCAGAAATGGCACTTGATATGCAGCAAGCGATCGCTAAATTTAATCTAGAGCATAATTGTCAACTAAGTATCCGCATTGGCATTAATTCTGGACCTGTTATTGCTGGAGTTATTGGCACCAAAAAGTTCATTTACGATCTGTGGGGTGATGCAGTCAATACTGCCAGTCGCATGGAATCTCATGGAATTCCTGGTGCAATTCAAGTTACGACTAGCACTTATCATTTATTACAGAATAAGTATATTTTTCAGGAGCGTGGTGTTATATCTGTTAAAGGTAAAGGGGAAATGAAAACTTATTTATTGGTTAGTAGAAAAATAGGTAAAAAAAAAGAAATCAGCAACAGAATTGACAGAAAAATAGATATTTCAGAATCAAAAATCAATCCACTAGATATTAAGGGATTAGGGGAGTAGTAAACATAAGAATAATTAACACCAACTAGCGATCTAATTTGGACTGTTTAAACTCAAATGTTGCGATAGAAAATTGTCATAAGAT
The DNA here is from genome assembly GCF_002260545.1 of Hydrocoleum sp. CS-953. Lineage (GTDB taxonomy): Bacteria > Cyanobacteriota > Cyanobacteriia > Cyanobacteriales > Microcoleaceae > Trichodesmium. The sequence goes on from NZ_LGSU01000448.1 coordinate 1,601, forward strand.
TGCTATCCTGACGGACTGCTCCGCAAACACTATCGTTTGCTATCGCAAAGCTTCGCTAACGCAATGACAATTCTAACGTACTAAATTAGCTGCAACAGTCCACTACAACAAAATACCCGCAATACAAGCAGTCATAAAACAAGCAATAGCTCCACCAATCATTGCCCTAACTCCCAATTTTGCTAGATCGTGCTGTCGTGATGGTGCAATAGCACTAATTCCACCTATCTGTACAGCAATGGAACCAATATTAGAAAATCCACATAAAGCATAAGTAGCAATAATTTGTGATCGCTCGGAAATAACATTTACTGTTTCACCTTTTTGAGCATTTTCAATCAGTGTCTTTAAATCTAAATAAGCAATAAATTCATTCAAAATTGTTTTCTTTCCTAGCAAAACCCCCACTTCAGCACAGTCAGCCCAAGGTACTCCCATCAACCAGGCGACAGGAGCAAATAATAACGAAAAAATCCACTCCAAGGATAACTGAGGCAAACCCACACCAGCACCTATCCATCCCAATAGTGCATTTACCATTGCCACCAACCCGATAAAAGCAATCAACATTGCTCCCACATTGACTGCTAATTTTACTCCATCTTTAGCACCTATTGCTGCTGCATCAATAACATTAGCATAAGTCTGCTTTACCTCCACCTTAACCGTTCCCGCAGTCGGAGACTCTTCTGTTTCTGGAAACAAGACTTTTGATATTGCCAATGCTGCGGGTGCTGACATTACTGAAGCTGCAATCAAATGTTCGGCAGGAACTCCAAAAGAAATATAAGCTGCCAATACTCCTCCAGCAACTGTAGCAAAACCACCTGTCATCACCGCGTGTAATTCTGAGTTAGTCATAGTTTCCACATAAGGTTTAATCATCAACGGTGCTTCTGTTGAACCCACAAAAATATTAGCGGAACAAGAAAGAGATTCTGCGCCGGAAGTTTTCATAGTTTTCAGCATTATCCATGCAAATGCTTTGACTACTTGTTGCAAAATTCCATAGTGATACAAGATAGTAATTAATGAAGAGAAAAAGATAATTGTTGGGAGTATCTGGAAAGCAAAAAAGTGGTCGAGATAGCTTTCTCCAAAGACAAATTTTGCCCCTGCATCAGAAAATTTGAGTAACTGACTAACTACATCTGCAAGAAATTTAAACACTACTAAACCTGTTTTAGTTTTTAAAATTAGCAGTGCAAATAATAGTTGTAAACCTATTCCCCAGAAAACAGGTTGCCACTGAATTTTTTCTCTTTTAGCAGATAAAAGAGTCGCTAAACCGACAAAAACTATTAATCCTAGTGCTGATATTAATCTTTCCACAATCGCTTATATTTCCTCTAATTGATTCTATTTAAAACCCCGCCCTTAAAGACGAGGTTTTACTAAAATAATGCTAAAAAAAAACTTTAGATTAAATCAGTCTCTAAAATAATAGATATAATCAATTTTTACCTAATAATTAAGGTTTAAAGCCTCTCATGATCAAGGATAAACAATGAATTTATTTTCCTTTTATTCAATCCAATCCGTTTTAGGG
>NZ_LGSU01000449.1 GCF_002260545.1 Hydrocoleum sp. CS-953
ACTCCCCTATTCCCCTGCTCAATAAAATGTAGAAAAGTTTTTGATAAATGGTATTATATAGGGTTCCTTAGTAAGTATTAGGTACAATAAGTTATCTGCTCAACCAAGACAAGGATAGAAAAGTAAAAAAAGCTGATAATGGATAATATCATGTCTGGATGATTAGTGATAAAAAAGTTTTTGTTTGTATAGGAATTCTGAATAGGTTGTAATATTTTACCGGAAAATTAAGGTATAAAGCCTCTCCATTCATGGATAAAAAAGAAAAAAAAATTCCTTTTAGCCAATCCTCTTCTTTATAAGAAGAGGTAATTATTAATTATTAATTATNAATTATTATAGCGGTTTTCACAAAGGTAGACTACAAAACTTCTTCCTTCTTCCTTCTCTCCTAGATAACTAAAGCCTTCTTCCTTTAAACCCAAATCCCTGTACTCTATATTAATGAAAACTGCTATAATTATTGAACGTAGGGATTTAGTTTCCAAATCCCTTATAACTTGGGTTTGGAGACCAAACCCCTACTGTTTTTTTCTCGCAAATCATTTCATATTGCTCAAGCCGTACTATAGGAATATCTATAACTTTTTGCTCAAGCCCTACTACGAGCTTTAATTATAACTATTTAACCGGACATGATATAATTGCTAACTTCTATATGATTTTAGGATAAATTTAGACATATCCTTGAGAATTCAATATTAACTTAAGTATCTACATACATCTCATCTGCAAATCAATAAGATAAACTATTAAGGTAAAGCATCATCAAACCTCTAGTAAATTATCGAATTTCATTATGTACACAGAACCAAAAGTCAACAACAGTAGCAATTTTAATCATCACAATATTGTTGCCACAGAAAGAGTCAAAAAATTACTGCTCCAGTCAATTGATACTTTAGAAGAAATTCTCAAAAATCAACAACTTCCGGCACAAGAACGAGCAACAGTAGCTCTAAAAATTCTAGAAATGACAGGTCTTTTATCTCAGCAAAATAATCCTTCACCAGCTACATTAGTATCCGAAGCTCAACAACAACTCAATGAACTACAGACAAATAATTTAGGCACAAGATTCTCTACTAAAGCACCGCCAAAAATACAAGTAAAACCTAATTTTTTATCTGCTGATTATGTAGAAATTCCAAACTTATTATTACCTGAAGATAATCAAAAAGCCATAGAAGAGGCAATTGAAAAACGAGACCAATATATTGAATCAACCACAACAACTAAAGCAGATAAATATCGCCAATCTTATGTACTATTTTCACAATACTTTCCTGAGTTATCAGCACTTATTCAAAGCAAAGTATTAGAAACATTGCCAGAAGTATTAACTAAACTAAATTTTCGTCCCTTCGAGATATCAGAAATTGAAGTGCAATTAACGGCACATAATGATGGATGTTATTACAAAATTCATAACGATGCAGGTAGCGAAAAAACTGCTAGTAGAGAACTTACTTATGTTTATTATTTTTATCAAGAACCTAAAGCTTTTTCTGGTGGTGAACTAAGAATTTATGATACTGAATTGAAAAGTGGTGGAGCAATAACTCATCAGAATTATAAAACTATTACACCTGCTAATAATTCAATTGTATTTTTTAACAGCCGTTGCCGACATGAAGTAATGCCTGTAGTTTGTCCTTCCAAAGCATTTGAACATAGTCGGTTTACAGTTAATGGTTGGATTAGAAGATTGGTCTCTTGAAAAAAGAGTCATATAATATCCGGTTGAACAGTTATTGTATAGTAGGAGAGTAGGGGAGGAGGAAAGTAGGTTCATTAATTGATAATTGATAATTGATAATTGATAATTACCTCTCCCTTTTAGGGAGAGGTAAGACACAAAGGGGGAAAAAATTTATTTTTTTTCCCCTTGAAAGGGGAGGCTTTTAACCTCAATTATTTAATTAATAATTATTAATTATTAATTACCCGGTAATAGGGGGGAGATTTGCCACTGAAATTGTGAGGATAAGTTTTTTTGATTTCATTACAGACTTGATCNTTTTTTTCCCCTTGAAAGGGGAGGCTTTTAACCTCAATTATTTAATTAATAATTATTAATTATTAATTACCCGGTAATAGGGGGGAGATTTGCCACTGAAATTGTGAGGATAAGTTTTTTTGATTTCATTACAGACTTGATCTATTTTACTTCAGTACAAATAATATCATTTCCGTTAGTATCGTTTGTGTAAAAGCAGGAAAAATATCTATCTTATGTAAGGTTTTTCCTTATATTAAAGCTTCTCTCCTAGATAACTAAAGTCTTCTTCTTTCTTCCTTATTCCTTACCGAATAATTAATATAGAAAGTCTAAATAGGTTGCGGGTAATTAAAAAGTAAATAAAAAAGTTGAAACTCTCACCTGTTTCCTATTGCCTGTTCCTTGCTCCTTGTTCCCTAAAAAGCAGTAAGATTTTTGTCACGAATAAAATAGGATTGCTATAGTTAATAATTAATAATTAAGAGTTGATAGTCAATTAATTATTCATTCAATAATTCACGCCTTGAAGCCTCCCATTGTATCGGCTGTCAACGACATGAACATTGTTAATTACTGAATTTCCCTATACAATACCGATGCTACCGGATATAATATAATTTTTTTCGCTAGTTTTTTGCCAACTCAACCATCACTCAATATTCCCTCTTCTTATGGAGTGGGAATATTTTTTTCTGTTTTGCCAATTATTGAGAGATTATTTATATTAAATACCAAACATAATGCTATTTTTGAATTTCCTCATTATCTCATCTCCCTATTAGTAATACCATTTCTCAAAAACTTTTCTATATTTGATTGAAGTAGGGGAGTGTAGGGACGTTTTGCTAACGCAAAGCTCCGCTTTATATGTCGGCGACAGCCGAAGTGCGTTTGCGGAGTATTCCGTCAGGAAAGTTGTGCGCCAGCAAAACGCGGAGCGACATGTTTGCGGAGCATTCCGGAACCGAAAACGCATTTTTGCCTGTGCAACGTCCGTACAAACAAGAATAATTAATGCTAAAATTGCTCTTTTCTAACAAAAAAGTAATTATCTTAGTTTAATTACTTAATAACTGAAGNAACAAGAATAATTAATGCTAAAATTGCTCTTTTCTAACAAAAAAGTAATTATCTTAGTTTAATTACTTAATAAC
>NZ_LGSU01000045.1 GCF_002260545.1 Hydrocoleum sp. CS-953
AGTAATAGTCAATCTTTAGATTTAGCTACAGTTATTAAAGCATCTCAAGCAATTTCTAGTGAGATTGTCTTAGATAAATTACTATCTAAATTGATGAAAATTCTCATAGAAAATGCTGGTGCAGAAAAAGGCGTACTTTTACTACCCATAGAAGGCAAACTAATGAATAAAGCTGAAGCTACCTTAGATTCTGAAGAAGTGGTAGTTCAAGAAACTCAAATTAATGAATCTGAAGATTTACCACTAACAGTAATTAATTATGTAGAACGAACCCATCAAGATGTTGTTATAACCAATGCTTTTGCTGAAGATCGTTTCACAACTGACCCTTATGTTGCCAAAATTCAACTTAAATCTGTTTTATGTACTCCTATTATTAATGGAGGAAAACTTATCGGAGTTTTGTACTTGGAAAATAACCTAACTACAGGTGCATTTACTCCCGAACGTTTGGAGATATTAAGACTTTTATCATCTCAAGCGGCAGTTTCCTTAGAAAATGCAATGTTGTACGGTTCAGTAGAACAAAAAATACAAGAAAGAACCCAGGAATTAAACGAAAAAAATCTCCGACTAGAGCAAACATTGCACGAGCTACAACGTACTCAATCTCAACTAATTCAAAGTGAAAAAATGTCAAGTTTAGGACAATTAGTTGCTGGAGTAGCTCACGAAATCAATAATCCTGTCGGCTTTATTTATGGTAATCTTTCCCCTGCGAATGAATATATTTCTGACTTACTAAATTTGATTGATTTATATCAAGAACATTATCCTGAACCTGTAGAAGAAATTCAAGATGAAATTGAAGATATTGACTTAGAATTTCTCATACAAGACTTACAAAAACTTTTGAATTCTATCAAAGTTGGAGCTGAACGTATTAGAGATATTGTTATTTCTCTGCGTAACTTCTCGCGCTTAGATGAAGCAGATATGAAACCTGTAAATATCCATGAAGGTATTGATAGTACCCTACTAATTTTACATACTCGTATTAAAGAAAAGTCAGATAGACATGAAGTTAAAATAGTTAGAAACTATGGTAATTTGCCACAGGTTATCTGTTACGTTTCCCAGGTTAATCAAGTGTTTATGAATTTACTTGCTAATGGAATTGATGCTTTAGAAAATCGGCGAGATAAACAACAAGAATTTGACAGTCAACCCACTATTACAATTTCTACTGAAGTAACAAAGTCAGAAACAGTAAAAATAAAAATTGCTGATAATGGTAGTGGTATTAATTCTCAAGCATTGTCTAAAATATTTGACCCATTTTTTACTACGAAACCAGTTGGAGTAGGTACAGGTTTAGGATTATCAATTAGCTATTCAATTGTAGTAGAAAAACATGGGGGCGATCTGAGTTGTGTTTCTGAAGTTGGAAAAGGTACAGAGTTCATAATTGAAATTCCTATTAAACCAGCAACTGGTAATTATAGTTGATTTGGAGGGAGTAGGGAGTAGGGAGTAGGGGAGTAAGGGAGTAGGGGAGTAAGGGAGTAGGGAATTGGGAAAAAATATTTACTCCATCAATTTATGAAGTAAGTCTTACTTATT
>NZ_LGSU01000450.1 GCF_002260545.1 Hydrocoleum sp. CS-953
TAACTCCAACGTCTTAGTTAAATTTTGACACTTAGCTTCTGAGTTAGGCGAACAAATACCACTGAAAATTACTTGAGATTTATCACTCAATCTTAATAACTTTTCAAAATTCCAATTCACACTCTACTTTTTAGTCCCACAAGAGAACTAACTATATATTTTGATATAACTATAACGTCTTAGTTATTAGACTTTAGATCGAGCTATGAGCGATCGCCTCCTGAGCAGACCATTGGTTTAACTCCAACATCTTACTTAGTTAAATTTTGACACTTAGCTTCTGAGTTAGGTGGGTAAAATTTATTTTAAAATTCAACTTGATAGCCTACTTTTTACTCCCACAAGAAAACTGAATATAACTTTGACTTAACTACAACGTCTTAGTTGCTAGATTTTAGATATAGGTCTGAGAGAGTACCTCTTCAGCAGACTATTATTGGTTTAACTCAAACCTCTTAATTAAACTTTGATACTTAGCTTCTGAGTTAGATGAACAAATAGCACTGAAAATTATTTGAGATTCATCACTCAACCTTAATAACTTTTCAAAACTCAACTTACATTTAACTTTTTACAACTGTTTTAACAGACGAACATATTCTTTAGCAGTCTCCCTCCAAGTCCAATGAGAAAAGCGTGTATCTATTTCTTCAGGAGATAACTTCTTCCGAGGATTAAGAATAAATTTTTCCATACAATTTGCTAAAGCATCCACATCACCAACCGGGAAAAAATCTACCAGATCGCCACATTTATAAAGTTCTACCTGCTCTCGAAAAACTTCTAAATCTGAGACAATAGCAGGTATTCCTCTGACAACCGACTCTGATAAAGCCAAACCAAAACCTTCATATTTAGAAGGAAAAACTACACAAGAAGAATTCCGATACGATTTTTCTACATCTTCATCCGAAGAATATCCTAACCCCTCAAAATATTCCTGCATTATATTTTGATTATTCTGAGATATTTCCTGACATTGATGCAGATAATCAATATATTCTTGACTATTCTTTTGCTGAGATAAGGTAATTTTTCCCGCAATCAAATTATCTGTTTCCTTACCAATCAAAACTATTTTAAACTTCAACTTTTTTTCTGCAAGCTTGATACCAGCTTTTAGCAAAGTTAAGTGATCTTTATAAACACCGAAAGAAGAAGGCAAATAAAAAATTGGCAAGTCGCCAATAGATTCTTGGGAATTTTCTGCTAAACCCAATAACCTTTGTGAAACATTTGACTTAGTAGGAAAACCTGAATTAGCTATAGTAGTAATCTTACTCGTAAACTCTGGAAAAACTGAGATAATATCTTTACGGGTTTTTTCAGAAACAGTAAAAACAATATTAACCTCCTTCAGCCATTCCAGTAGACTTAAATCATATTTCCTTACATAAGATTCTGGATAACTTAAAGGAGCAAATCTCCAGAACACATCATGTGTTACCATTGCTAAAGGAATATCAAGATCGGGTGGAGTTAATTGATTAGCTAAAAAGTACAAACAATGAGTAGCTTGATAATAATTAGCTAAATATTTGATACTAAACTTACTCTGATATTTACGACGGAGACGTTTCAAAAACATTTGAACTTTTTTCGCCTTAATATTACCTGATAAAGACGAAAACTTATTAATTAGAGAAAGTATTCGAGATTGTAAAGATTTAGGGGGTAATGTAAATGATTCGTATTTAATTATTGGAGACTTAGGCAACTTTTCTTGAAAATGAGGAATATCTTTTTTTTGCAAAATTAATATTATTTCCTCCACTTCGTCAATTTCAATCCATTCCTCTATTGTTCCACAAATTACCCGTTCTACTCCACCTTGACGATAAAATTCTATAGGAAGTATCAGTTTCATAGTAGCCCCAAAATTTAATATTTGTTCTACCCCAAATTGATTAGCAACTCTAACTAATTGTTATGAGGTTTTACCAAAATATCTTTAAATAGTAAACTTCTGATTATAGAGTTTGAAGGGGAGCTAAATTTCCATGTTGGTTTAAGTTACATAATATAAAGCTCCCTTTACTAGAAAGACAGGGAAAAAACTCAATTTATCCGTTAACTTTCTTCGCTCAAAGCCAATATTTGGAAATAAAGTCATAGTGTCCAGCTTGCTCAGGTGGATACCATCCTTGCTCTATTTTTTCGATAATATTTGGCAAAGCTCCGATAAATTCTGGACTTCTATCTTTAGGATGAATTGTCCACGCCTTGGGTGAACTCATAGTTGCTCGTATATAATCAGTTTTCTCTAACTGCATAGATACCATAACCTCCCAAGAATCCAGCTTGCCTTTGCCAGTATAGTAGTTCAAGAGGGTTTTTATATTTAGTGGCAGTTGATTAAGAAATTTGTTCTTGTAAGAACGCCACAAAATGGGCAATGGCAGTAACTTGTCAAAGCGTTTACGGTTAATCAGATATACTCTACTACTGAAAAATTTGAATTTATAGAACCCCCCTGCTTCTGGTTTTAGGGACTTATTTTTTTGGTATATAGCACCATCCTCAGTTGGTGGCCCTGTCAATGGTCTAATTGCCATTATTTCCGGATACTGCTCCATTAACTTGATACCTTCATCTATCCAGCTATAATCTGGTTGTTGATGTAGAAGCATATCACTGTCATAATGCAACATATAATCTCCCGGTACAGATTCTATATGAAAAATTGACCCCAAGATTGGATAACCTCTATAGTTATGGGTATACTTAATTGGACTACCAAAATGCTTTTGATACATTTGTTGTTGATAAGTTTTGTCATAGTTAATATCCACAACTTGATCTACAATACCTTCACTTATAAGTTTGTTACAGCAATCTCTGAGTTCACTTAGAGTACCAACACCAGGACGCATAACTTTATCTCCAGATAGAGGTGCTGTATCCATACACAACACTTTTTGAATAAAATTAAAATTACTCATCCTAACTAGATGAGGAATGGTATGCATCATAAAAGGTAAATCTGTTCTTGCTACCAAAATTGAGAGTGAACAGGTATTCGATAACATTAAGTTATGCCTCCTTATGAAAACTGCTAGACAGAATATGGAAAAGTTTGACTTGACTTATTTTTACTACCCTGAAATATAATTTTACTTAGGGTTAGATGACAGGCATTTATGAAAAAAATTATCT